>NZ_JNAC01000043.1:0-157952 GCF_000722555.1 Sphingobium sp. DC-2
GTCTGACGGAACAACGGCATAGCCGATCCGGCCTGCATAGGATCTATTATCGCCAGCGGGCGAGCGCGGGCCTGATCGTGACCGAGGGCACCCAGCCTTCGCCCACGGGCAAGGGCTATTGGCGCACCCCCGGCATCCACAGCGCCGATCAGGTCGCGGGCTGGCGCAAGGTGGCGGACGCGGTGCACGGGGCGGGCGGCAGGATCGTCATGCAACTCATGCATGTCGGACGCGCCGCCGTTCAGGCGAACAAGGACCCCGGCGCTGAAACCGTCGCACCGTCCGCCATCCCCTGTCCCGACAAGATACCGGGTCCCGATGGCGTGCCGGTCGAAACCGCGATGCCGCGCGCGCTGGAAACGGATGAAATCCCCGCCGTCATCGCCGAATATGCCGCCGCCGCGCGCAACGCCATCGCTGCGGGAATGGACGGGGTGGAGCTGCATTGCGCCAGCGGCTACCTGCCCATGCAATTCCTGTCGACCAACAGCAATCAGCGGACGGACCGTTATGGCGGACCTGTCGAAAACCGCATCCGCTTCGTGGTGGAAACGCTCCAGGCGCTGGCCGAAGCCGTTGGCCCCGGCCGCGTCGGCTTTCGCATCTGCCCCGGCGTCCGCTTCAACGGCATGAACGATGCCGACCCGCACGAAACCTACGCCGCGCTGCTCAAGGCGGTGGACGGGATGGGCCTTGCCTACTGCCACCTCATCCACATTCCCTTGGAAGGGCAGGACGCGCTGGACCTCGTCAATGCCAACTGGAGCGGCGCGGTCATCGAAAATGCGGGCCTGACGCTGGACAAGGCGAAGGCGGTTCTGGCGGAGGGCAAGGCGCAGGCCGTCTCCTTCGGCTATCTCTACATCGCCAATCCCGACCTGGCAGAGCGCTTCCGGTCCGGCGCGCCGCTGGCCAAGGCCGCGCGCGAATATTTCTACACCGGCATGGGCGACGACCGCCGGGGCTATACCGACTATCCGGCGCATAGCGCCTGACAAGAAGACGATTTTCAGGAGAGAGAGCATGCTCAGGCTGTTGGAAGGACGCGCCGCGCTCGTCACGGGCGGCGGGCAGGGCGTGGGGCAGGGCGTCGCCCGCGCCCTTGCGGCGGCTGGCGCACGTGTCGCCATCGCCCAGCGCAACGCCGGACAGGGCGAGGAAGAAGCGCGCCATCTGCGCGACGTGCACGGGGTCGACGCCTTCTTCATCAGGACCGACGTGACCCAATCCGCGCAGGTGGAGGCGATGGTCAGGGCGACGCAGGATCGCTTCGGCCAGCTCGACATATTGGTGAACAATGCCGGGGCCAGCTTTCCCAAGCGCGTTGAACAGCATAGCGACGAAGATATGATGGGCTCCTTCGCCCTTAACTATTATGCGGTCTTCTGGGCGATGAAGGCTGCCTTCCCGATCATGAAGGCGCAAGGCTATGGCCGGATCATCAACATGGGCTCCTTGAACGGCGTGAACGCCCATATGTTCACCGTCGCCTATAATGCCAGCAAGGAAGCGATGCGCGCGCTCACCCGCACGGCAGCGGTTGAGTGGGGGGCGCACGGCATCACCTGCAACATCATCTGCCCCGCCGCCAACAGTCCGCAGGCGAGCGACTATTTCGCCGCCAATCCGGAAATGGCGGATGCGATCCTGCAACAGATCCCGGCAGGCCGCTTCGGCGATGCGGAAAGGGATATCGGCCCCGCCGCCGTCTTTCTGGCCAGCGAAGGCAGCGGCTATGTCAACGGCAACACCATCTTCGCGAGCGGCGGATCGCAGGTGAACGGCGTGTCCTGGCGCCCGCATGTGGAGGATTGACCGGCATGGAGCGGCTGAAGAACAAGCGTGCGGTCGTGACCGGCGGCGCGCAGGGGATCGGTGCGGCCATCGCCCGGCGGCTTGCGGCGGAGGGCGCGGTCGTCGCGCTGCTCGACCTTGATGCAAAGGCGGCGGGCGCAGTGCTGCCGTCGCCCCATGCCGGTATCGCCTGCGACGTGTCCGACAGCGCGTCGGTGGACGCCGCCTTTGCGGAAGTGAAGGCGCGGCTCGGCGGCGTCGACCTGCTCGTCAACAATGCCGGGCGCGGCAGCGCGCCAGGCGACGGCATGGACCAATATTATGCGGCGCAGGCCGCGCAGGCGGCGGGGGAGCAGGTCTTCGCCGACCAGACCATCCACTGCTCGGACGAAGGCTGGGCGGGCGTCATGGCCGTGACGCTGGACGGCGTGTTCAAATGCTCCCGCGCGGCGGTGCGGCTGATGGCGGAGCAGGGGACCGGCGGGGCCATCGTCAATATCGGCTCGACGGCGGCGGTGAAGGGCGACGGGCCGGTGCCTTATTGCGCGGCCAAGGCGGCGGTGCTGGGCATGACACGGGCGATGGCGCGCGAACTTGCGCCGCGCGGCATCCGGGTGAACGCCGTCAATCCCGGCGCGACCGAAACGCCCATCTATGCTGGCCTGCCCGACGAACTGAAGGCGACGATCGCCGCCGATAGCCTGATGAAGCGGCTGGCTCATCCTGACGAGATCGCGGGCGCGGTCGCCTTTCTCGCCAGCGGCGACGGCAGCTTCGCGACGGGCAGCGTCGTGACCGTGAACGGCGGCGCCTATTTTTCCTGACATGGGGAAAGGATCGGGCATGGGGCAACTGGATGGCAAGGTGGCGATCGTCACTGGCGGCGCGCGCGGCGTGGCCAAGGGCGTGGCGACGGCTTTCGTGAAGGCGGGCGCGAGGCTGCTGATCGTCGATCGCGAGGTGGAGTTGGGCCGGGCGACAGAGGCGGAGCTGCGGGCGCTTGGCGGCGATGCTGTCTTCCTGGCAGCGGACCTCGCGGATCGCAACGCGCTCCCCTCCGTCGTCTCGACGGCGATCGATCGTTTCGGCAAGCTCGATATTCTGGTCAATGCGGCGCAGGCCTCACGCCAGTTGCCGCTTGCCGAAACCACGGACGAGGCGATGGAGCTGTCCTTCGCCACCGGCTTCTGGCCAAGCTTCGCCCTGATGCGCGCAGCCTATCCGCACCTGGTCGAAACCAGGGGGTGCGTCATCAATTTCGGTAGTGGCGCGGCGTTCGACGGCCTGCCAACGCAGGGGTCCTATGCCGCCGCCAAGGAAGCGATCCGCGCCATATCGAAGGTCGCCGCCAACGAATGGGGGCCGCAGGGCGTTCGCGTCAACGTCATCTGCCCTTTCGCCAACTCTCCCGGCGTGCAGATGTGGCGCGAACATGCGCCTGATGATTATGCCGCACAGATCGACAAGGTCGCGCTTCGCCGCATTGGCGATTGCGAACGGGATATCGGTGCGGCTGCTACTTTCCTGGCGAGTGACGCGGCCGCTTATATAACCGGACAGACATTGATGGTCGATGGCGGGCAGACGAAGGCCTTCTGACGCATTAAAGCGATTGGCTTGCTACGGGACGACAAGGAGAAGAAGGATGTCACAGGCCTGGATGGACCGGCTGGAGCTTCAAGACTTGGTAATGCGCTATTGCCGCGCCTGCGACCGCCGCGACTTCGCGCTGGTCCGCTCGCTCTATCATGACGATGCGATCGACGACCATGGCACGATGTTCAGGGGCGGCCCGGATGAATTCGTCGCCTGGTTGCCGGAAGCCACCGCCCATTGGGACCTCACCCGCCACAGCATCACCAACAGCCTGTTCGTCATCGACGGGGATCGTGCGGAAGGCGAGCATTATGTCGAAGCCTGGCACCGGACACCCGCCCCGGACGCGCGCCTGTTCATCGTTCTTGGCCGCTATCTCGACCGCTATGAAAAGCGCGATGGCGCGTGGAAATTCCTCTACCGCAGTCTGGTCTTCGACCATGGCTCCGTCGTGGATGTCGATCAGGAGGCTATGGACCGGATGAGCAAGGACGCCCCCAACGGAAGGCCCGGCAGGGAAGACCCGTCCTTTACTTACCCCCTGCTCGCGGGGCTGAGCCGATGAAGGCGGCGGTCTGGGATGGCGCGTCGCTGTTCGTCAGTGATCGCCTGACGCTGCGCTCCGTGGGCGAGGGCGAGGTGCGGGTGCGCGTGCTGCGGTCGGGCATCTGCCACAGCGACCTGGCGATGATGACGCCGCATCTTCCCACGCTTCCCATCGTCCTGGGCCACGAAGCGGCTGGGGAAGTCGCCGAAATCGGCCCCGGCGTGGAAGGCTGGTCGGTGGGCGACCGCGTGACTGTTGGAACGCAGACCCCTTGCGGCGAATGCCGCGAATGCCGCCGGGGCGAACCGCATAATTGCGACATCAATTGGGGCTTCGCGCCTGGCTTCCCCTTCAGCCTGGACGGCAAACCCGTCGCCTCCTTCGCCAACGTCTCCTCCTTCGCGCAGGAGATCGTGGTCAAGGCGTCGCAACTGTTCGCCATCGATGATCTGCCGATGGAGCAGGGCGCGCTGATCGGATGCGCCGTATCCACCGGCGTCTGCGCCTCGCGCGTGTTGGGGCGGGTGCGGCCTGACGACAGGGTGCTTGTCTTCGGCATCGGCGGCATCGGCGTCAATGCCATTCAGGGCGCGGCGAAGCTGGGCGCGCATGTCATCGCGATCGACGCGAACCCAGCGAAGGAAGCCGCCGCGCGGCAGTTCGGCGCGGCCGAATTCGTGCTGGCCGATCCCGCGATGGACAGCGATACGGCTGGAGCGCGGCTGGCGAGCGAGCATGGCCCCATCGACGTAGCGGTCGAATGCAGCGGCGCAATCGGCGCGATCGAAACCGCGCTCCGCTCCGTCAAGCGCGGCGGGCGTGTCGTGCTGATCGGCATGTCGCGGCCGGGGTCTCAGGCCGCCCTGCCGCTGGACCGATTCGTCACGGGTGGGGAGGTTATCGCCACCATGAACGGCGGCGCGCTGCCCGGCCGCGACTATCCCGGCCTGATTGCTCAGGCGCGGGACGGCCGGTTGAATATCGCCGATCAGGTCAGCGGCATCTGGCCGCTTGATCGCATCAACGACGCGATCGCCGCGCTCAAGGCGGGCGAGGTCACAAGGGCGCTGGTGAACCTCGCCGATTGATCAGCCCTTTAACTGTTGCAGCAGCTCGATCCGGTGCCCCTGCGGGTCGAGCAGAAAGGCGAGCCGCAGGCCATGTTCGGGAACGTCGATCGGATGAATCTCGATCGTCGCGCCCGCTGCTATGGCCTTGTCCATGGCTGCCTCCATGTCCTCGACCATGAAGCCCACGGTCGCCTCGCCCGGCGCGGGGCAGGCTTTGTTGGGATAGCTGATCAGGATGAAGCTGGGCGCGGGCGGGCGGCTTCCCGGCACGCCCAGGATCAATTCGTGCATCAGCCGGTCGCCCTCGCCGAACTCGACCCTGCCGCGCACCTCCAGCCCCAGCGCCCCGGTATAAAAATGCTCCGCCGCTTGCAGGTCCTGAACCTCGATCTTGGTCAGGCTGAACGCCATGATGTTCGTCATATTCTCTCCTCCCTCCGCATTTCGCGGAAAATATTTGCCATCTACCATATATATGTAGGATAAGGGCATCATTCGAATACGCAAAGAAGGAACCAGCATGGAAGAGGACAAGCAGGCGGACGGCGTGCGTCTCTCCGCCGTCTGGCGGGATTTCTGCGAACAACTGGCGCAGGCCGGTGACATATTGGATCGCCCCAGCGCGCCCGGCACACCGATCGATCAGGCGGAAGGTCTTCGATATCTGTCGCGCCTGACGCGGACGGCGCTCAACATGCTGGTGGATTCGGCCGATCCCGATTTCCCCCGCATCTTCCTGCTCACCGACGACACGATCAAGATCGGCGCGGATAATCCCGACAATCTGTACCAGCAGGTGGTCGTGCGCGGCGACCGTGACTATCGCATCTGGGGAAAGCGCAACACGGTTCCCTATCTGTCGATCGGTTCCAAGGCCAACCGCTACGCCATCGACGGCACCATGGCCTCCACTGGCGAGATAGAGTTCGCGGATGTGGAGCTTGGCCCGGACGGCAGCTTCGAAATCATCGTGAGCAAAACCGAAAAGCCGGGCAACTGGTTGCCCATGGCAGACGATACGACCCTGCTCATCATCCGCCAGACCTTCAATGACAAGAGCAAGGAAGAGGCGGCGGAGGTTCATATCGAACGGATCAGCGACGGCCCGGAACTGCCCGCCATCCTGACTCCGCAGGCCATCGAAGCGCAGTTGAAGGGATCGGCCGCATGGGTGCGGGGAACGGCCAATACCTTCGCCGACTGGTCCGAATGGTTCATGCAGGAACCCAACCGCATCTATCAGGGCAAGGACCAGTCCGTCTTCTACCGCGCAGGCGGCGACCCCAAAATCTGGTACGGCCACCTTTATTACGACCTTGCCCCCGGTGAGGCGCTGGTGATTGAGGCTAAGCCCCCCAAATGCCGCTTCTGGAACTTCCAGCTCGACAATTGGTGGATGGAATCCATGGATCACGTCAACCGCAAGGTCTGGGTGAACGGCGCGCAGGCGAAATATGAAGAGGACGGCAGCGTCATCGTCGTCTGCGCTGACAGCGATCCGGGCTATGGCAACTGGATCGACCTGTCCGGCCATCGGTCCGGCACGGCGCTCTGGCGCTGGATCGAGGCGGACGAGCATCCCGTTCCGCAAGCGCGCGTTGTCAAGCTCTGAGCGGGGCGGGCGGGGCTTATCACCTCATCCGTTCGGACTGAGTCAGTCGAAGATTCTCTTTCCCCCCCTCGCCACGGCAAGCCGGACCTGACGGAAACCGCAAGCAAAGCCGGATATCGCCCCGCACCCTCTGTTCACCCCGCCAATAGCTGATTATGGCCTAGGAACGGAAGAACAGGGGGAAAGCGATGTCCGCAGAGGCGAAGACGGCGGTAAACCCGCGCGAATTGCGCACGGTGGTGGGGGCCAGCCTGATCGGCACGACGATCGAATGGTTCGACTTCTTCATCTATGGCGTCGCGTCGGCGCTCGTTTTCAACCGGCTGTTCTTTCCTTCCTTTGAGCCGCTGACGGGCACGCTGCTTGCCTTCTCCACCTATGCGCTGGGTTTCCTCGCCAGGCCTTTGGGCGGCGTGATCTTCGGCCATTATGGCGACCGGATCGGCCGCAAGACGCTGCTGATGATCAGCCTGCTGGTCATGGGACTGTCGACCACGGCGATCGGCCTGCTGCCGACCTATGACCAGATCGGCATATGGGCCCCGCTGCTGCTGATTGCGCTACGTCTGTTACAGGGCTTTGCCGTGGGCGGCGAATGGGGCGGGGCGGTACTGATCGTGGCGGAAGTCGCGCCCGCGCGGGCAAGGGGCTTCTGGACCAGCTGGCCCCAGATCGGCGCGCCCGCGGGCAATTTGCTGGCGGCGGCGGTGTTCGCCGCATCCTCCGCCTTCCTGTCCGAAGCCGATTTTCAGGCCTGGGGCTGGCGCATTCCGTTCCTCACCTCCATCATTCTGGTGGCGGTGGGCTACTGGCTGCGGCGCGCCGTGTCCGAAAGCGCTGTGTTCGTGCAGGAAGCCGCGAAGGACGGGCTGGTCCGCTTCCCAGCGATAGAGGTCATCCGGCGAAAGGGCCGCGCCCTGCTGACCGGCGGCGGCCTGCGCTTCGGCGAGAATATCTGCTATTATGTCGTCGCGACCTTCTCCATCACCTATCTCACCGAAATTCGCGGCGGCGACCGCTCGCTGGCGTTGAACGCGGTGCTGATCGGCTCGGCGATCGAATGCCTTTCCATGCCCTTCCTTGCGGCCCTCTCGGACCGGATCGGGCGGCGCTGGGTCTATGGCGCGGGAGCGCTGGGCGTAGCGGCCTGGTTCCTCATCTTCTTCGGCATGCTGGACGCTGGTGATGGCTGGAGCATCGGCATCGCGGTCACGGTCGCCATGGTCGCGCATGGCGCCATGTATGCGCCGCAGGGAGCCATGATCACGGAGCTTTTCCCGACGCGCCTGCGCTATTCGGGGGCCAGCATCGCCTATCAGGCGACGTCCATCTTCGCGGGTTCGCTCGCGCCCATCATCGCTCTGTCGCTCTACAAGCTGAGCGGCGGCACCGGCGCGGTGGCGGCCTATGTGGTCGGCAGCCTCCTCATCACCCTCGCCGCCGTGATCGCCGCGCCCGAAACCAGGGGCGCTGATCTGCGCGCCATCGACTGACCGCCTCTTTCCAGCGGGCTGTCGTAAGCGCGGGCGGATCATTGACCTGCATTAGCATATGCTGCGCGGCGGGCAGGAACAGCCGCGCCGCCCCTGTCGTTCTCCTGCCGGGCTGCAACCGGGCGGCCCTGGCAAGAGGATAGACAATGACGCAGGCATCAGCCCTTTTCGACAGCCACGCAGAGGCGGAGCGTGCCGTCAGCGAACTTCGGACGCTAGGCGTCAGCGATAGTGACCTGTCCGTCATCGCGCATCATGGCGGCACCACCACGACGCGCGACGGCGAAGGAGAGATTACCGACGAACATCACCGCAACGTCCTGCGCGGCATATTGGGCGGCGGCGCTCTGGGTGCTGGTCTGGGCGTGGCGGCGCTCGCCATTCCGGGCGTGGGTCCGCTTGCCGCGGCCGGAGCGATCGCCGCTTCCGCCGTGCCCGAAGCGGTTGGCATCGGCGCGGTGCTCGGCGCGATCGGCGGCAGCCTCAACGAAGTGCTGACGAAACATGGCGTCAGCGAGGAAGACGCCCAATATTATGACAGCAGGCTCAAGGATGGCGGCGTGCTCGTCACCGTTGCCGATGCCGGCATCGACAGCGCCCGCGTGCGGGAGGTGCTGTACCGCAATGGCGGCCATAATTCGACGCAGGCGCGCAGCACGGCCTATTGATCACAGCCGAAACGGAACGCTGCCGCGAAGAAGGGGGCTTGAGATCACAACTCAAGTCCCCTTCTTGTCGCGCCGCCGACATTAAGAGCCTGCCCAGAATGACCGTGTTCCTGCATCGGCAGGAACCCGGTTTCGAGCTTGGACTATCTCACATCAGCCGCCTGTCCCGCTGGAGCAGGCCACGTTCCAACCCGGGCAGGCCAAACTCTAGGCAGTCTGGTTCACCGCCGCGAACTGGCGCTTCAGAAATGTACAGGCGTCCGCCATCGCCTCCTGCGCGCCGGGCAGGAACGCCACCCATGACACGAAACCGTGGATCATGCCCGGATAACGCTTCACCTCGACCTCGACGCCAGCTTCCTTCAGCACCGGGCCATACATTTCCGCCGCATCGCGGGCAGGGTCATTTTCGGCAGTGGCGATGAAGTGCGGGGGCAGGCCCTTGTGACTCTTTGCCTTGACCGCGCTGGCGCGATAATCCTCGTCCTGCTCCGGGCTTTCGATGTAAAGCTCATGGAAGTAGCGCACATCGTCCGCGCGCAGCACGGGACCATGTTCGAACTCCTTCATGGAGCCGCCTTCGGGCAGGGGATGCACCCCCGGCCCATACCAGTTGACGACCGCGGCGATGCGGGGGCCGCCCTCGTCCCGCGCCTGGATCGCCATGCCGTTGGCCAGCACGCCGCCCGCGCTGTCGCCCGCCACCGCCAGCCGCGCAGCGTCGCCGTTGATCGAGGCGGCGTTGGCGGCCGCCCACTTGACCGCAGCCCAGCAATCTTCCGGCGCGGCGGGGAATTTATGCTCCGGCGCCAGGCGGTAATCGACCGAAATGACGATGGTCTCCGCGCCTGCGGCCAGGCCGCGCGCGATCATGTCCTGCGTGTCCAGGTCGCCCACCACGAATCCGCCGCCATGGAAATAGCAGGTGACAGGGAAGGGGCCGCTGCCTTCGGGCGTGTAGATGCGCACCGGCACGTCACCGGCAGGCCCCGGGATAGTGCGGTCGGCCACCGACGCCAGCGTCACCGGCGGCGGAGGCAGCATGGTGGACGAAGCGCGCACCGCCTGGCGCAGTTCCTCCACCGGCTGGCTGCGGATCGGCGGCCATTCGGGCTGCCCTGCGAACATCGCTTCGATCTGGGGGTCGATCGGCATCCTTACGTCTCCTTCGTCTCAAGCTTCCAGTTCGCGCAGCGCATCGCGCAGCACCTTGCCGCCCGCATTACGGGGCAGCGCATCGACCAGCGCCACTTTTCGCGGCACCTTGTAATTCGCCATATTCTCACGCGCCCAGCGGATGATTCCCGCCTCGTCCGCCTCGCTTCCCGGCCGCAGCACCACGAAGGCCTTGCCGACCTCTCCCATGCGATCGTCGGGTATTCCGATCACCGCCACCGACTCGATCGCCGGATGCGCCGCCAGCAGCTTTTCGATCTCGGCCGGATAGCAGTTGAAGCCGCCGGAAATGAACATATCCTTCTTCCGGTCGGTAATGGCCAGATAGCCGCGCGCGTCGATCGTGCCGATGTCGCCCGTGTGCAGCCAGCCATCGGCATCAATCGCTTCGGCCGTCGCCTGCGGATCGTCCAGATAGCCCTTCATTACCGAAGGGCCGCGCACCCAGAATTCGCCCGCCTGCCCCGGCGGCATGTCGCGCCCATCCTCATCGATGCAGCGTACTTCCATGCCCGGCATCGGATAGCCGCAGGTATAGGCGATGGTTTCCGCATCGTCGCCCTGCCGCGTCATGGAGATGACGCCGCATTCGGTCATGCCATAACCGTTGACGACATTGGTGATGCCCAGTTCATTGCGCATCCGTTCGACCAGCGCCGGGGCGACCGGCGCCGCGCCGGTAGGGGCGCCGCGCAGGGACGAAAAGTCATGGGCCGGATTGATCGCCAGCTCATGCAGCAGCGTGACATAGATGGTCGGCGGGCCGGGAAGGAAGTTCACCCGGTTGACCTCGATCTGGCGGATCATCTCCGCGCCGTCGAACACGGCCATGGGAATGATCGTCGCGCCCCGGATCAGGCACGCCACCCACCCGGCCTTGTAACCGAAGGCGTGGAAAAAGGGATTGACGATCAGGTGATTGTCGCCCTCGCGCAGGTCCACCCGCACCGCCCAGTCGCCAAAGGTCTGCACGACCTGACGGTGCGTCGTCAGCACGCCCTTGGGGCGGCCGGTCGTGCCCGATGTGAAGATGATGTCGCTTACATCGTCGCCCGACAGCCGCGCCAGCGCTTCATCCACCGCCGGATCGTCAGCGCCCTTGCCCCGCGCCACAAAGGCGTTGAAGCCGCTGTCGATATGGATCAGTTCCCGCAGATCGGGCAGTTCCTCTCCCGCCAGCAGCGCCTGATAATCGGTGCCCAGAAATTCCTTCGGCGTGAACAGCAGCTTCGCATGGCTGCGGCGCAATATGTCGGCCGCTTCCTGCCCCTTGAAGCGCGTGTTCATGGGCACGATCGCGGCGCCCGCAATATGCGCCCCCAGCGCCGTGATGATCCAGGCGCGGCAGTTGGGTGCCCAGATGCCGATCCGGTCGCCATTCCCAACGCCCCGCGCCAGCATCGCCGAAGCGCAGGCCCGCGCATCGGCCCAAAGCTGCGCGTAGGTCCAGCGTTCCTCCCCTTCGATCAGGCCGATGCGGTCAGGCCATCGCTCTGCCGCAGCCTTTGCCGCCGCGGGGATCGTTTCAGGCCATGTCCCCATCGGCTCCTTCATTTTCCGCGCGGTTCCCGTGGAAGGCCAAGCCCGCGTTCCGAAATGATGTTCCTCTGGATCTGGTCGGTTCCCGCATAGATGGTGTCGGACCGGCTCATCAGATACATATTGGTCAGCCCGTCGAACCGTTCCTCGTTCGCGCCGATCTCGCCGTCCTGACCCATCACGTCCATGGCCAGTTCGCCCAGGTCCCGGTGCCAGCGCGACCAGTAGAGCTTGTAGGTATAGGCCGCGCCGGAAAGCTCCGCCCCGCCTTCACCATCGGACAGCATGCGCAGCCCGTTATAGCGCATGATCTTGAGCCCCGCATAGGCATGGGCGATCTTCTGGCGAATGACTGGATCGTCCGCCTTGCCGTTGCGCTTGGCGATGGCGATGATTTCGTCCAGCTCGATCTTGAAGTGCATCTGCTGCGCCAGCGTCGACACGCCCCGCTCGAAGCCGAGCAGCGCCATCGCCACCTTCCAGCCGTCGCCTTCCGCGCCGATCCGGTCGGCTGCCAGAGCCTCCGCGCCGTCGAAGAAGACTTCGGCGAACTCCGCTTCGCCCGTCATCTGGCGGATGGGGCGGGGGTCGACGCCCGGCTGGTCCATCGGCACCATCAGGAAGGACAGGCCCTTGTTGCCGATGCTGCCCGGCTCGGTCCGCGCGACCACGAAACACCAGTCGGCGATCGTGCCCATAGACGTCCAGATCTTCTGCCCGTCGATGATATATGTGTCGCCTTCAAGCCGCGCCTTGGTCTTGACGTTGGCAAGGTCGGACCCCGCGCCCGGTTCGGAATATCCCTGGCACCAGATCGACTTGCCCGATGCGATATCGGGCAGGAAGCGCGCCTTCTGCTCCTCGCTGCCCATCGCGATCAGCGTCGGGCCAAGCAGCTCGACGCCCAGATGCCCGACGCGCGGAGGCCCCTTCGCGCGGGCATATTCCTCCGCGAAGATGATCTGCTGCGCGATCGAGGCATCGCGGCCGCCCCATTGCGTGGGCCAGCCGATGACGCTCCAGCGCGCCTCGCCCAGCGCCGCTTCCCACGCGCGGCGCTGATCGACATTGTCGACCTGGTTGGTCTGGCCACGGATCGCCTTGAAGGGGCCGGAGAGCTGGGCGTTGAGCCACTCTGCGGCCTCTTCACGAAAGGCTTTCAGTTCAGGGGCGAAGGCAAGCTGCATGGATCAGGCGACCTCGAACAGACCGGCGGCGCCCATGCCGCCCGCGACGCACATGGAAACCACGACA
Organism: Sphingobium sp. DC-2; assembly: GCF_000722555.1. Taxonomy (NCBI): domain Bacteria; kingdom Pseudomonadati; phylum Pseudomonadota; class Alphaproteobacteria; order Sphingomonadales; family Sphingobiaceae; genus Sphingobium; species Sphingobium sp. DC-2. The sequence goes on from NZ_JNAC01000043.1 coordinate 12,750, forward strand.
TATTTGACGCCCCGGCGCTTGCCTTCGATCAGGGCATGGCCGACCAGGCGGCTGCCGGTCATGGCGAAGGGGTGGCCGATGGCGATGCCGCCGCCATTGACGTTCAGCTTTTCAGGATCGATGCCCAGCGTGCGCTGGCAATAGATCGCCTGGTTGGCGAAGGCTTCGTTGATTTCCCAAAGGCCGATGTCGTCGATCTTCAGGCCCGTGCGCTCCAGCAGCTTGGGGATGGCGAAGACCGGGCCGATGCCCATTTCGTCAGCGCCGCAGCCCGCGACCTGGAAACCGCGATAGATGCCCAGCACCGGCAGCCCTTCCTTCTGCGCGGTGGCCAGGTCCATGACGACCTGCGCCGACGCGCCGTCCGAAAGCTGGCTGGCATTGCCCGCCGTCACATGCTTGCCTTCCTTGATGACCGACCCGTTCTTGAACACGGGCTTGAGCTCGGACAGCTTTTCATAGGTCGTGCCGGCGCGGATGCCCTCATCCTTCGTCAGCGTGATCTCTTCCTTGCCGGTCTCATTGCCTTCCTTGTCGAACAGCGCCTTGGTGACGGTGATCGGCACGATCTCGTCATCGAAGCGGCCCGCCTCCTGGGCGGCGGCGGCGCGCTGCTGGCTCTGCGCGGCGAAGCGGTCCTGATCCTCGCGGCTGATGCCGTAGCGCTCGGCGACGATCTCGGCCGTCTCGATCATCACCATATAGGCATTGGGATCGCGCGCCTTGATGAATTCGGAACGGTTGCGGAAGGAAGGATAATGCTTGTCGATGGTCAGCGACACATTCTCCACCCCGCCCGAAACGGCGCAGTCGATCTCGTTGGCGATGATGCCGCGCGCGGCGAAGGCGAGCGCGTTGAGGCCGGACGAGCATTTGCGGTCCATCGAAAAGCCCGCAGTCGTGTCCGGCAGGACCGAACCGTGGACGGTCAGGCGGCCGACATTGTAGCTCTGCGTATTCCACTGGTTGGCGACGCCCAGATAGACGTCGTCCACCCGCGCCGGGTCGATGCCCGCGCGGGCGATGGCGGCATCCACCACATGGCAGGACATGACCGGCGCTTCGGTGTCGTTGAACGCGCCGCGATAGGCTTTGCCGACGCCGGTGCGCGCGGTCGAGATGATGGCTGCTTCACGCATGAAAGAATGTCCTTAGATTAAAAGCCGTGCATGTTGTTGGGGCCCCAGAAGGCGCGCATTTCCACCACTTCATTGGCCTCGTTGAAGCGGAACGTGTCGATCACGTCGATCCGCTTGGCCCCGCCGTCAAAGTTCAGGTTCACCGAAAAGGGGAAGACCGCATAGTCGCCCGCGATGCGCACCGGCCCTTCCAGCTTGAGCTTCGCGCCGGTCTTCATGGATTCGGCGTAAAAGGCGCGGACGGCCTCGCGCCCCTTGTGGATCGGGCTGCCGATCGGGTCTTCAACGGTTGCATCCTGTGCATATAGGGCGGCGACCTGGTCGGCGCTACCGGCCTCGAACGCAGCGACATAGGCGTGGACGGCGGCTTCCATCTTGACGGGATCAGGCATGGTCTTTGCTCCGGCTTGGGCAGGGATAAGGGCGGTTGCAGCGATGGCGGTCAGGATGCGCCCGGTCATGGGTTTTCAGCTTTCCGGGAAATAGCGGTTGATCGTGTCCACGACGCAGGCGGGCTTGTCCTTGCCTTCGATCTCCACGGTGACGCGGATCACGGCCTGGATGGCGCCGCCCTTCACTTCCTCGACCGACACGATCTCGCCGCTCCCGCGAATGCGCGAGCCGACGACCACGGGATTGAGGAAGCGGGTCTTGTCCATCCCCACGTTGACGCCAGCGGAGAAGCGGCGGACCTCGACGATCTGCGGCATGAACAGGTTGACGAGGCTCAGCGTCAGATAGCCATGGGCGATCGTCGCGCCGAACGGACCGTCCTTGGCACGCACAGGATCGACATGAATCCACTGATGATCGCCCGTGCATTCGGCAAAGGCGTCGATCCGGTCCTGCTCGATCGTCAGCCAGTCCGACGTGTCGAGCTTCGTCCCTTCCTTGCCCAGCAGGTCGCGCGGATTTTCGAAGATCACGGCCATCGCGTCAGGCCCGCTGGCTGGAGACCGCGACGATCTCGCCGGTCATGTAGGATGACAGATCACTCGCCAGGAACATCATGACGTTGGCGATTTCCCACACTTCGGCGGGCCGCTTGAACGCTTCCTTCTCGACCAGCTTTTCCAGCGCCTCCTGCGTCGTCACCTTGGCCAGGAAGGGGTGCATGGCAAGGCTGGGCGACACCGCGTTGATGCGCACGCCATGTTCGGCCGCCTCGATCGCGGCGCAGCGGGTGAAGGCCATGACGCCCGCCTTGGCCGCCGCATAATGGGCCTGCCCCTTCTGCGCGCGCCAGCCGAGCACCGACGCATTGTTGACCATGACGCCCGACTTGTTGGCATACATGGACGGCAGGAAAGCGCGCGTCATGCGGAACAGGGAAGTGAGCGTCACGTCCAGAACGCGGCTCCACTGCTCGTCCGTCATGTCGACAATGTCGACCTCGCCGCCCAGACCCGCATTGTTGATCAGCACGTCGACCTTGCCCAGCGCAGCGAGCGACGCGTCGCGCAGGCCCTGCACCGCTTCCTCGCTGGTGACGTCGCATACGAAGGTGGCAGGGCGCTCGCAACCGACTTCATCGGCGATGCGGTCGGCTGCTTCGCCCAGGCGGCGTTCGTGGAAATCGCTGATCAGCAGCTTCGCGCCTTCTTCCGCGGCGCGCTTGGCGGCGGAAAAGCCGATGCCGGTGCCGGCAGCCGCGGTCACCACCACGGTCTTGCCCTTCAGCAGGCCAAGCGGGGTGGGGTAGGGGGGCACGGGAGAGGTCGGGGTCATGCGGCGTCCTTCATGATGATCCGGGCGAGTGCTTCGCGATGCTGGTCGGGCGTGCCGAGCCAGCTGGCGGCTGCGCGGGCCCGCTTGAAATAGAGATGGGCGTGATGTTCCCAGGTGAAGCCGATGCCGCCATGCAGCTGGATCGCGTCGCCCGTGACCGAACGATAGGCGTCCGAGACATAGGCGCGCGCGGTATGGCAGGCTTCGGCCACTTCCTCGCCGTCCTCGTCGATGGCGGCGGCGGCATAATAGGCTGCGGACCGCGATGCTTCGACGAGCAGCATCATGTCGGCCAGCATATGCTTATAGGCCTGGAACGATCCGATCAGCCGTCCGAACTGGACGCGCTGCTTCGAATAATCGACCGTGGCGTCGAGGCTATACTGCATCCCGCCGGTCTGTTCGGCGGCGAGCAGGCCCGCGCCGATGGTGAGCGTGCGTTCGATCGCCGCCTTCGCGCCGCCCGGCTCGCCCAGCACCATGTCCGGGGTCACCTCGCAATCGAAGCTCAGCCTGGCGAAGCGCCGAAGCCGGTCGAGCGAGGGCAGCGCCTCAATGGCAAGGCCGGGGGTTCCCGCCTCCAGCACGACCAGGCTGTCATCGGCCGTGGCGACGATGATCAGGTCGGCGACATGGGCGAAAGTGGCGAAATCCGCCGTGCCCGTCAGGCGGCCATTGGCGAGCGCTGGACGGCTCGCGGTCCCGGCGAAGCTCGCCTTCGTGCCCGAAGCGAGGCGGGGCAGGAGGTCCGCCTTCTGCGCCTCGCTCCCCGCGCCCAGCACCGCCTGCACGGCGAGCACGGCGGTTTCGAAGAAGGGCACGGGCGCAAGCACGCGGCCCGTTTCCTCCAGCACCAGCGCCATTTCCACAGCGCCCAGCCCCAAACCGCCAAATTCCTCCGGCACCATCAGCCCGGCAAAGCCCATCTCGCCCGCAAGGCTGCTCCACAGGCCTTCGTCAAAGCCGGTGGCGCCTTCCACGGCGGCGCGGATCACGTCCGGGTTGGCCGCGTCGGTCAGGAAGTCGCGCGCGGCTTCCTGGATCGCGCGCTGGTCGTCGCTGAGCGCGAAGTCCATCAGGCGGCTCCGTAGACCGGCTTGGCGGGCTCGCGGGTTTCGATCAGCTTGCGCACGATCGCGTCCATCTCGCTCGCTTCCAGCCGCGCGCCCTTGTCAAAGCCCTTGCTGTCGGTCCACCCCTGCGACAGGAACACATGCCCGCCCTTGAGTTCGAACACCTGCCCCGTCACGCCCTTCGACTGTTCCGACACCAGATAGGCGACCAGCGGCGCCATGTTCTCCGGCGCGAAGACGTCGAATTCGCCTTCCTTCGCGTCCATGTCGAACGCGCCGGTCGACGTCATACGGGTGCGAGCGTTGGGGGCGAGCGCGTTGGCGGTGACGCCCAGACGGCCCAGCTCGGCCGCCTGCACCAGCGTCAGCGTGGCGATGCCGCCCTTGGCCGTCGAATAGGCCGACTGGCCGACGGAGCCCTGCAAGCCCGCGCCGCTCGTCGTGTTGATGATGCGCGCATCGACCGGGTTGCCCGCCTTGCTCTGCGCGCGCCAATATTCGGCGGCGTGGCGGCTCGTGCAGAAATGGCCGCGCAGGTGGACGCGGATCACCGCATCCCATTCTTCCGGCGAGCAGGTGAAGAACATGCGATCGCGCACGAAACCGGCATTATTGACCACGGCATGGAGCGCGCCGAAGCTGTCGAGCGCCTGTTCGACCATGCGCTTGCCCGATTCCCATTCGGCAACGTCGTCGGTATTGGCGACGGCTTCTCCGCCCATGGCGCGGATTTCGTCCACCACCTGTTCGGCAGCGCCCTTGGTCTCGCCCGCCTCGCCATGGGTGCCGACGCCTAGATCGTTGACCACGACCTTGCAGCCTTCCGCCGCCAGACCCAGCGCATAGGCCTTGCCCAGGCCATTGCCCGCCCCGGTCACGATCGCAACACGTCCTTCGCAGATACCCACTTGTCTTACTCCTCAAAATGCCTTGCGCGTCATGCGGCGACCGGGATCAGCAGATGCTGACTAAGGTCGCCTACCAGATCGAGCAGCGAATAATCCCGCCCGGAAAAATGCCATTGCCCATCTGCCCGGACGAAGGCGTCATGATAGCGGCCTGCGCAGATCGCCTGCAAAGGCAGGTCGGGCGTCGCCTGGAACACGGTATAATAGGAACGGCAGGTCGCAGTGCCGGCGCCCTCGTCCACCTCGACGATGGGATTGGTGATGACATGCTTGGTGCGCGGTGTGCCGCAAGGGTAAAGCCGCACATGGGCGCGCCAGAGCGCCAGCATCGGCGCCGCGCCTTCGATGATCTCGCCGCCGCCGGTCTTCACCTTGGCGCGCGTGAACAGTGCGGCAACTCCTTCGAGATCGCCTGCGTCCATCAGTTCGGCATAGCGGTAGAGAAGGTTGGTGATCTGGGTGGCGCTGCTCATGCCTTGCCTTCCCGCTGGGCCGCTTGCTGCTCGCGATGCTGCGCGGTTTCGCCCGACAGGCGCACGGCCACGGCCTTCGACTGGCTGCGCTGCGCCTGACGCTCGGCGTTAGCCTCACGCAGCGGTTCCGCCTCGACCAGCTCGGTCAGTGCAGCCCGCGCGAGCTTCTGATACTCGCCCTCGCCATTGTTGCGCCAGGTGACCTGATGCGGCGCGAACGTCTTGACGACTTTCGCGGGGTTGCCCGCGACCAGGCTGCGTGGTGGGGTCACTGTGTCGGACTTGACCAGGCTAAGCGCGGCGACGAGATTTTCATCGCCAATGACCGCATTATCCAGGATCACGGCGTTCATGCCGATCAGCGCATTTTCGCCGATCTCGCAGCCATGGATGATAGACCCGTGCGCAATGGTCGCTCCGCGCCGGATGACCGTGTCGCGCAACTGGTTGGCGTGGACGGTGACGCTGTCCTGGATCGAGCTGTCACCCTCCACCACGATCCGCCCGAAATCGCCGCGCAGCGATGCGCCCGGCGCGATGAAGCAGCCCGGCCCCACGATCACGTCGCCGATCAGCGACGCCAGCGGATGGACGTAGCTGCTCGGATCGACGACGGGAACGATCCCCTGATAGGCGTAGCAGGGCATGGGCTGCGCTTTCCCTCTTACAGCCGCTCGATGATGGTGACGTTGGCCTGGCCGCCGCCTTCGCACATGGTTTGCAGGCCATAGCGGCCGCCCGTACGTTCCAGCGCATTGAGCAGCGTCGTCATGATCCGCGCGCCCGTCGCGCCGATCGGATGACCCAGCGCGATGCCGCCGCCCTGCACGTTCACCTTCTCATGCGGCACGCCCAGTTCCTGCATCCACGCCATCGGGATCGACGCAAAGGCTTCGTTGCATTCGAACAGGTCGATATCATCGACCGTCATGCCCGCCTTCTTGAGCGCATGTTGCGTCGCGGGGATCGGGCCGGTCAGCATCCATACCGGGTTGGCAGCGCGCACCGACAGATGGTGGATGCGCGCGCGAGGCTTGAGGCCATATTCCTTGACCGCGCGTTCGCCCGCGATCAGCAAGGCAGCGGCGCCATCGCAATTCTGGCTTGCGACGCCCGCGGTGATCTTGCCCCCTTCGCGCACGGGCTTGAGGCTGGCCATGCCCTCCAGCGTGCTGGCCGGGCGGATCGTCTCGTCCCTTTCCAGCCCTTCGAAGGCGGCGACTTCATTGTCGAACCAGCCATTGTCCCATGCCGCCTGCGCGCGCAAATGACTGGCCAGCGAGAATTCCTCCATCGCTTCGCGGCTGATGTTCCATTTGTCGGCGATCATCTCGGCGGACCGGATCTGGTCGACTTCCTCATCGCCATAGCGCGCGTCCCAGCCCTTGGAGCCCCTGAAAGGTCCGTCGTTGAAGCCGAATTGCGGACCGACGGTCATGGCCGATGAGATCGGAATACGGTTCATCGCCTGGCTGCCGCCCGCAACGACGATGTCCTGCGTGCCGCTCATCACGCCCTGCGCCGCGAAATGCACCGACTGCTGGCTGGAGCCGCACTGGCGGTCGATGGTCACGCCCGGCACATGCTCCGGCAGACCCGCGACCAGCCAGGCGGTGCGCCCGATATCGCCTGCCTGACCGCCGATCGTGTCGTTGCAGCCCCAGACCACGTCATCCACCAGATTGGCGTCCACCCCCGTGCGCCGGATCAGTTCCGCGATGGGAAAGGCGGCCAGATCGGCCGGATGGACATGCGCAAGGCTGCCCTTCTTGCGGCCGATGGGCGCGCGTACGGCATCGATGATATAGGCTTCAGGCATTTTCGCTCTCTCGTGCAAAAGTCTGGTCCGGCCCCATGGGCTGGGTGAAGATACGCGTGGCGATGCGCGCGCGGTGATAGGCGGGGGTGCCCCATGTCTGGATCAGCGCGACGGCGCGCTTGAGGAACAGGTGAACGTCCACCTCCCAGCTATAGCCCATCGCACCGTGCACCTGGATCGAGGCGCGGGCGGCCTTGTCGGCGGCTTCCAGCGCGACCAGCTTGGCATGGCTGACGCGGGCGCGGGCCTGCACGTCACGGGCACCGATCTCGGCCGCCGCTGCGGCCACCACCGGCTTGGCGAACTCGATCGCCACCTGCGCGGAGGCGAGGTGATGCTTGACCGCCTGATAGCTGCCGATGGGCTTTCCGAACTGCTGCCGTTCCTTGGCGTAATCGACCGCCAGATCGACCGACCGCTGGGCAAGGCCAAGGCCGAATGCGGCGTTGAACAGCGCCGCGCGGTCAAGCGCCAGGTCCCAATCCGCCTTCCCCAGCGGGGTTGCCTTCGTTTTGTCCCACTCCACGGAGAAGAGACGGCGGAAGGGGTCGATGCTCGGCTGCGCTGTCAGCGTCACCTGATCCGGCGTCGCCAGATAGGCGTCCCCACCATCATGCAGGATGATCGCCGCCGCGCTGTCGGCATTGGCGACATAGGGATTGAGCGGATGCTGGATCGCGATCGTGGCGCTCGGATCGGCCAGCACATCGCTATCGGGAGCCAGCGCCGCCAGCATCGGCGCAGCGACACCCGCGCTTTCGACCAGCGGTTCGGGCAGCACGACATAGCCTGCTTCCTGCGCGATCAGGGCGAAGTCGGTTTCGCCAAGCCCGATGCCGCCCGCGCTTTCGGGCAGCAGCACCAGCGTCAGGCCGGTCTCGACGATCGAGGCCCAGCGGGCCGGGTCGATCGCCTCGCCCGCTTCCATCATCTTGCGCCAATGGTCGGGCGTCGAACTGTCGGCGAACAGCGACCGCGCGGTCTCCGCGAACATCAGCTGTTCTTCGTTAAGGGTGAAATCCATGTCTTATTCCCCCTTAGCGCGGCAGACCGAGCATGCGCTCGGCGATGATGTTGCGCTGAATCTCGTTCGAACCGGCATAGATGGGCCCGGCGAGCGCGAAGATATAGTCGTCGATCCAATCGACGGCCGCAGCATCGGGCGCGTCATGGGTCAGTTCCGCCTGCGGCCCCAGGATCGACAGCGCCGTCTGCGTCAGGTGAATGTCGAGTTCCGACCAGAAAATCTTGTTGGTCGATGCTTCCGGCCCGATCTTCGCTCCCGCCATCAGCCGCGATGCGGTCTGGTAGATGTTGAGCGCATAGGCGTCGGCATTCATGTGCGCGCGCACGACATCGGCTTCAAGCGCCGGATCAGCCGTCTCCTTGTTCGCGGCCCACAATTCGGCGAGCTTCTTCGCCGCCACCTGATAGCGTGCAGGGGAGCGCAGCATCAGCCCGCGTTCGAAGCCAGCCGTCGCCATGCAGATATGCCAGCCCTGGCCCTCGTCGCCCAGGCGATTGAAGGCGGGAACGCGGACATTCTCGAGGAAAATCTCGGCAAAGCCGACATGGCCGTTGATCTTCTTGATGGCGTTGACCGTCACGCCCGGCGCATCCAACGGGAAGAAGATGAGGCTCATCCCCTTGTGCCGCTCGCTGCCCGGCTCGCGGAACAGGCCGAACGCCCAATCCGCGAAGACCGCACGGCTCGACCAGATTTTGTGGCCATTGAGGATATAGTCGTCGCCCTCGCGCGTCGCGGTGGCGCGCACCCCGGCCAGATCGCTGCCCGCCTGCGGTTCGGACCATGCCTGCGCCCAGATTTCCTCGCCGCTCGCCATCTTGGGCAGGAAGCGCTGCTTCTGCTCATGCGTGCCGAACTCGATCAGCGTCGGCCCCAGCAGGAAAATGCCGTTCTGGTTGACGCGGCCGGGCGCTCCGGCGCGATAATATTCTTCCTCGAAGATCAGCCACTGGATAAGGTCAAGGCCGCGCCCGCCATATTCCTTGGGCCAGGTCACCATGCCCCAATCGCCCGACTTCAGCGTCTTTTCCCATTCACGATGCGCTTCGAAGCCTTCGCGCGTCGCGTCGAAATGCTCCAGCGGTTCTGCTGGCACATGGGCTTCCAGCCATGCGCGCACTTCGGCGCGGAACGCCTGCTGCTCAGGAGTGTAAGTCAGGTCCATCAGAATTTCGCCGCGCCCTTGTTTTCCACGAAAGCGTCACGCGCCTTCTGGCTGTCTTCATGCATGTACATTTCGAGCGTGAAGCCCTGCTCAATGCGATAATGCGCCGACGGATCGGTTGGCTCGATCAGGTTCAGCGCTTGCTTGGCGATCACCAGCGCCGCCCGGCTCTTGGACGCGATCACCTCGCAAAAGGCGTAGGCCTCTTCCTTGAGCTTTTCGAGCGGCACCACCTTGTGCACCGAACCATGGCGATAGGCGTCCTCGACCGGGATGCGGCCGCCGGTGAAGAAATTGGCGCGCACCATCTGGACCGGCAGCATGCGGCTCATGAAGGCCGCGCCGCCCATCGCGCCGCGATCGATTTCGGGCAGCGAGAAATAGGCCCCTTCCGCCGCGATCAGCGCGTCGCAAGCGCCCGCGATGTTCACGCCGCCGCCGATCACGAAGCCATGGAGCGCGCCCACCACCGGGATCGCGCATTCGCGGATCGCCTTGAAGGTCAGGTAATTGTCCTTGTTCAGCTTGGCGATGCGCTCGGGATGCGCCTGCATCTCCTTGATATCGACGCCGCCGCAGAAACCCCGGCCCTCGGCGCGGATCAGGATGCATTTCACATCCTCGTTCGCCGCGGCTTCGTAAACCATTGCGGGAATCGATTCCCAGCCCTTGGTGTCGAAGGCGTTGACCGGCGGATGGTCGAACAGGATCTCGGCGATGTGATCCTTGACGCTCAGCGTAATCGGCATATTCCTGTCCTTCTTCCTCAGGCCGCGCTTGCGGTTTCGCGGCCCATGGCGGCCAGCGCGGCGAGGCGCTCATGCGCTTCGGCGACGATGCGGTCGACCAGTTCCTGGCAGGTCGGGATTTCGCCGATCCGCCCGCCCACGACGCCAGTCGCCATCACGCCATGCTCGATATCGCCTTCGACCACCGCCTTCTGGATCAGCATTGGCATGGTCGCGGCCATCATCGCCTGCTTGAGCGGCATTGCGCCGTGCGCCGTCATGCCACGCGCCGATTTGATGAAGTCCATCCAGCTTGCGCCGGTCTGCTTCTTCATCGCCATGCCCGCCTCGATCGCGCGCAGCCACATGCCGAGCGAACCCGATTTCTCGATCCGGTCCATCAACCGCGTGCGCACCATCCGCTGCGGAATGCCGTCCAGCTTGGTGGTGACGACGATCCGGTCCGTGCTGGCTTTCAGATATTCCGCCTTGGCGCTGTCGGGGACCGGGCTTTCCTTGGTCAGAAGGAACCGCGTCCCCATGGCGATGCCGACCGCGCCATAGGCGAGCGCTGCGGCAAGCCCGCGCCCATCGGCAAAGCCGCCGCTTGCAATCACCGGCACCTTGACCGCGTCGAGCACCTGCGGGAGCAGCACGGTGGTCGGCACCGATCCCGTATGGCCGCCGCCTTCGCCGCCCTGGACATTGACCATGTCCACGCCCAATTCGACCATCTTCTGCGCATGCTTGACTGCGCCGACGGTGGGGACGCACAGGATGCCCGCATCCTTGAAGCGGCCGATCATCTTGGCGTTGGGCCCGCGCCCGAAGCTGACCGCGCGCACCTGATCCTTGTTGGCGAGGATCAGTTCGACGATCTGGTCAGCGCCGGGCTGGAAGCTGTGGAAATTGACGCCAAAGGGCCGGTCCGTGCCCTTGCGCACAGCCAGGATCTTCTCGCGCGCTTCCTCCGGCGTCATGACGGCAGCGCCGAGGAAACCAAAGGCGCCCGCATTGCTGGAGCCGATCACCAGGCTCGGTTCGGCGACCCAGCCCATCGCGGTCTGGATGATCGGCCAGCGGCAACCCAGCCGCTCGGTCAAAATCGTGTGCAGCGGATCGCCCATTACTCGCTCGCCTGCTTCTTGTTCGCTTCCGCCATCTTCTTGGCGTCAAGTCCGGCGATCGAGCTGCCCTGGACGAGGTCATTCTGCGCATGGGCGAAATGGTGCATATGATATTGCGCCTCCATCGCGTTGCGCTTGCCCATCAGCTCCTCGACATGGTTGATCGCCTGCTTGGTCAGCCAGTTGCCAAGCCGGGGCTGCGCCACCAGCTTGGCCGCCATCTTCTCGACGGTTTCGCGCAGCGCCTCGCGGGAGACGATCTTGTTCACCATGCCGAACTGTTCGGCCCGCTGCGCACTCATCCGTTCGCCCAGCAGCAGGAATTCCTTGGCGATGCGCGGCGGCAGCTCATAGGCATGGGCGAAATATTCGACGCCCGGAATGCCCATGCGGTTGACCGGGTCCTGGAAGAAGGCATCGTCGGAAGCGACAATCAGGTCGCATACCCAGGCCAGCATCAGCCCGCCTGCGACGCACGCCCCCTGCACCATGGCGATCGTCGGCTTGGGCGCGTCGCGCCAGCGCCGGCACATGCCGACATATTGCTCTTTCTCGCGTGTATAGAGCAGTTCTGCGGCGGGCTTGTTGACATGGCCCGGCACCATCAGCCGGTTTTCGAAATGCTTGTGCACGTCGCGGCCGGGCGTGCCGATGTCATGCCCGGCCGAAAAATGCTTGCCGTTGCCGCCCAGCACGATCGCGCGCACATCGTCATCGCTTACCGCCTTCATGAAGGCGTCGTCGAGCGCATAGGTCATCTGGCCGTTCTGGGCATTGTTGAAGCCCGGACGGTTCATCATGATCCATGCGACATTGTCGATCACCTCATAGGTGACCGGCTCGTCGGTCTCGTAAACAATGTCGACCTGCTGCGGTTCGACCAGGCGGTCGGTTTCGTTCATTGTCAGGCTGCCCTTCTGTCTCCGGCCGGGTTATCCTTGAACACGGTCGCGCGGACATTGTTGGGGTCGATCTTCGCGATCAGTTCCAGCTGCTCGGCCGTCGGCGCAGGCGTCACCGGGATTTCGTCCGCGATTTTGGCGAGCGGAAAGCCGGTATTGTCCTGCACTTCCTCAAAGGTAACGCCCGGATGCAGCGAAATCACGCGGATCTGATGATCCGGCCCGCCAAAATCCATCACGCACAGGTTGGTGATGATGCGGCGAAGGTCCAGGCCCTTGGGCGGCTGCCCATTGCGGTAGCGCGCCGGATTATAGCCCGCCATGCAGACGAAATCGACTTCGCCTTCCACGAACGCGCGCTTGTTGTGGTTCGGGAAGAAGAAGCTGTTGGGATGGCTGATCGAGTTTCCGGGGAAGCCCCGCGCACCCAGCATCGCCGCCTTGGGCTTCTTATGATCGCCGATGACGGAGATATTGGCCTGGCCGAAGCGGTCGATCTGCACCGGGCCGACCAGCGCATGGCGGCGGCCGCTCCACAGCGCGGAAAAGACGCGGTCATAATTGGCGATGCCTTCATATTCGGGCTCGCTGTTGCGCTTGCCGGGGCCGACCGGCTCGCTGGTATACCAGACCTCGCCATCGGTGGTCTGGATCGCCGGGGAGAAGCTCAGCTTGGCAAGGCCAGCGCCGATGCGGGGCAGGGGGCCGATGCCGGTCGCCATCACCTCGCCATTGTCGCGCCACACTTCGGCGCAGGCGGCGATGACCAGTTCGGCGAGCGAATAGCTATTCTGGGTCATGTCAGTCTCGCTCAGTAAATGGGGACGGGCAGTTGCTTGACGGCTTCCTCGCCGCCGATCGCCGCCTGATAGTCCGCTTCGGACACGTCGATGAACTTCGCCTTATATTCGGCCCATGCCTCTGGCGAGGCAGCGCTCTCGACATAGGTCTTGATGTGCTTCAGATCGAGCTGATAGTCTGGCGCGGCGCTTGACGGATGCGCGCCCAGCGGCGCTTCGGCGACGCCGTTGATCATCGTGCGCTCGACCAGATTGTAGCGGCTGTTCTTCTTCATATCCAGTTCGGCCGTCGTCACGATCTTCTCGACCGTGGCGTAGCTCTTGCCCGCCGCGCGCACCAGCAACTCGTCGAAGATCGGATCGACCGACAGGTTGAGCAGGTTGCCGCGCTCGTCGGAACGATGCGCATGGATCAGCGCCACGTCCGGCACCAGCGCGGGCATGGCGACGAATTCCTCGCCATCCTCATAGGGGCTTTTCACGAATTTGAAGTCGAAGCCCGACTGGTTGATGATGTCGGTGCCGATGCCGACGCGCGTCGGCAGGAAGGGAAGCTTCATCGCGCCTGCGCGCAGGCCCCAATGATACATGCCCTCGTCCAGTTCCAGCACTTCGAAGGCGCCCGCCTGGCGCGCATTGCGGAAATGCGGTTCCAGCGGGAAATGATCCAGGCTGGCGAAAGCGAAGACCAGCTTCCTGATCTTGCCGGTGGCGGCCAGCATGCCGATGTCCATGCCGCCATAACCCGCCATCAGGGTCAGGTCCTTCAGGTTCGACCGGGCGATCGCGCGGATCAGGGCCATCGGCTTGCGCCGCGTCGCCCATCCGCCGATGCCGATGGTCATGCCGTCGGAAAGTTGGCCGACGATGTCATCCACCGTCATACGCTTGTCGAGCATAGTCTCAGTCATCCTTTTCATGGGCCCATTTGTGGCCCCAGTCACTGACGCCCAGGCTGGTGGTGGGCACCCAGCTTGCCGGGTCGATCACCATTCCGTTCCAGCCATATTCAATATCAAAGCCGCCCGGCGTCTGCATGTAGAAGGACGTCATCTTGTCATTCACATGGCGGCCCAGCGTCGCCGAAAGCGGCACCTTGCCCTTGCTCTTGAGCACGCGGTCATAGGCGCGGCCCACATCCTCCAGGCTGCCGACTTCCAGCATCATGTGCACCGCGCCGTTCGGGCTTTCGGGCAACTGGCCCAGAGCCAGGCTGTGGTGGCGGGCGTTGCAATGCATGAAGGCAAAGCCCACGCCCGGATCGTCTGGCCCGCCGCCGCCCAGGTAGAAGCGGCCAAGGTCGGTGTCGCGGAAGCCCAGCACATCCTTGTAGAAAGCGTGCGTCTCGTCGAAATTCGGAGCGGTCAGAACGACATGGCCCATGCCCATGTCGCCATTGTCGCCGGTCACGAAACGGCTGACGGCGGCCGGGGACACGAACGGGGCATAATCATAGAAGCGGCCGTAGAACAGCTCCATCGCATGGCCGCACGGGTCGGAAGACCGGGCAAGCTCCGTCACCTGGCGCGCCCGCGCTTCCATCACGCCCGCGCGCTCCACGGGACGGCCCGCGGCCTCCAGCCTGGCGAGCGCTGATTCGAAATCCTCGCGACTCGCAAATTCCCACGCCGGCGCGACGAAGGCGTCGCGATCGCCCTTCTGCACCCACAGGCGGAAGGGGCGGTCGTCCATGCGGAACAGCGCCACGTCCTCGCGATCGCTCTGCGCGGGCATCAGGCCCGCTATGTTGCAGGCGAAGTCGCGCCATGCGTCAAGGTCCCGCGCCTCGATCACCACATAGCCAAGGGATTTTACTGCCATTCTGCCGCCTCATCCAAAGCCCGCCCCGCAAGAGCGGGGCAGTGAATTTCGTTCGGAACTGTCGCTTCCGCTACGCAATCCCGGCGGTGCCGGACCTTCACGCAGCGTAACGCTTACCGCCATATCTTCATAGGCGATAGCAATTCGTTCCAATCGGGCCTATAAGCATCGTGCCAAATACGCAAGCCCCCTTCGTCTTGACGTTTTGCGTATCAAAGAACTATATGGTCTACGCATATCCCGTTTTCGGGCGAGTTCCACGGAGAAGATGATGACCGGCGCTGCGGCTACTCAAATTGTCAATGAAACCGGGGGGCAGATCCCCACGGCGGAGGCGCTGATCGAACGCGCCCGCGCCATGATTCCGACGCTGCGCGAACGCGCCCGCGCCTGCACCCTGGCCCATAATGTCCCGGCCGAAACCGTGGCGGAGATGAAGGCGGCGGGATTCTTCCGCGTGCTCCAGCCCAAGCGGTACGGCGGCTATGAAATGCACCCCAACGTCTTCTTCGAAATCCAGAAGGCGCTGGCCGAAGGCTGCATGTCGACCGGCTGGATCTACGGCGTGCTCGGCTGCCATCCCTTCGAACTCGCGCTGTTCCATGATGAAGCGCAGAAAGAAGTCTGGGGCGACGATCCCGACATGCTCGTTTCCTCCACCTATCAGCCGGTGGGCAAGGTGGAAAAGGTGGAGGGCGGCTTCTACCTGTCCGGCCGCTGGGGCTTTTCTTCCGGCTCGACTCATTGCGGCTGGGTGCTGCTGGGCGCGATCAACTTCGACACCAATGGCGGTCCGCCGGACATGCGCACCTTCCTGCTGCCGCGTCCCGACTATCAGGTGATCGAAGGCACCTGGGACACGTTCGGGCTTCAGGGCACGGGCAGCTTCGACATCGTCGTCGATCGCGTCTTCGTCCCCGAATATCGCACGCACAAGGCCAGCGACGGCTTCGCCTGCAAGAATCCGGGGCAGGAAACCAACACCGCGCCGCTCTATCGCATGCCCTGGGCGCAGCTGTTCGTCCGCTCCGTGTCGACCGCAGCCTTCGGCGGCACGCGCGCCGCGATCCAGGCGGGCATCGACATCATGAACAGCCGCGTGTCCAGCAACACGGGCAAGGCCGCGAAGGCCGATCCGGTGCTGCACGCCGCGCTCGCCCGCGCCATCGCCGAAGTCAATGAGATGGAGCTGACGCATCGCGCCACCTTCAACGAAATGATCGACTATGCGGAACGCAACGAGCCGGTGCCGATGGAACGCCGCGCCCTGTTCGCCTACCAGTCGTCCAATGTCGTGCGCCGCATGGCCGACCTGGTCGATGACATCGTGAAGCTGCTGGGCGGCCGGGCTATCTATATGTCCAGCCCGATCATCCAGCCCTGGCTCGACCTGCATGCCGCGCGCGCGCATGTCGCCAACGATCCGGGCAACCGCAGCAGCGACGTGCTGGGCACCATGCAGGGCGAAGCGCCCGGCTTCACCTTCATCTAAAAAGGAACCGGCATGGCCAGCGAACTTTCCCGCAAGACGCACGGGGTCACCGGCGGCTACGATATCTCGGTCGCGGAACTGGGCGAAGGGCCCGCCGTCGTGTTCATCCACGGCAGCGGCCCCGGCGCGTCGGGCGCATCCAATTTCCGCCAGAATGCGCAGGTCTTCGCCGACGGCGGCTACCGCGTGATCCTGCCCGACCTTATCGGCTATGGCGCTTCCTCCAAGCCCGAAGGGATCGACTATACGCTCGATCTGTTCACCAGCACGCTGCTGGAGGCGCTCAAGGCGCATGGCATTGAAAAGGCTATCCTCGTCGGCAATTCGCTGGGCGGCGGCATCGCCTTGCAGATCGCGCTCGATCACCCGGAATTTGTCGACCGCCTGATCCTGATGGCGCCTGGCTGCATCCACCCGCGCGAGGATTATTTCAAGATGCCGGGCATCGCCAGCATGGTGAGTTCGTTCGGCGGGCCCGACTTCAACGAGGATGAACAGCGCCGCCTGATCACCAACCTCGTATATGATCCGGTCCATGTCACCGACGATCTGGTGAAGGAGCGCTTCGCCGTCGCCCGGACACAGCCCAAGGACGTGATCGTGCGGATGCGCACGCCTGACCTTGGCCCGCGCCTCAACGAATTGAAGATGCCGATCCTCCTCTTCTGGGGGTATAATGAGCGGTTCATGCCGCTGGAGGGCATCAACCTCTTCCTCGAAGCCTGCGAGGATGTGCGCTGCGTCACCTTCAACAAGGTGGGCCACTGGGTCCAGGTGGAGCGCGCGGACGAATTCAACCGCTACTCGCTGGCTTTCCTGAATGGCTAGTGCGCCCCAGCTCATGGCGGACCCGGCGGATGTCGCCACCGGCTTCCGGGGGGCGATGCGCCGCCTGGCGTCGGGCGTCGCCATCATCGTCGGCCGGGGGGATGGCGCGCCGGTCGGCATGGCGGCGACCTCCATCACCTCGCTGACGATGGACCCGCCCGCCATTCTCGTCTGCGTCAACCAGACGGCGGGGCTTCATGCCTGCCTGTCGCCCGGCTGCCCGATAAGCGTCAACCTGCTCTCGCGGCACCAGCGCGATGTGTCGGCGGCGTTCGGCGGCGCGGTCGCGCGGGAGGAACGGTTCAGCGTAGGGCAGTGGACGGAGGATGCGCAGGGGCTTCCAATGCTGGAGGACGCGCAGGCCAATCTGGCCTGCACGATCGACAGCATCACGCCTTACGGTTCGCACAGCATCGTGGTAGCGCCCGTCAATGCGGTGCGGCTGTCGGATGCGGTCGAGCCGCTGATCTACCAGGACGGAGCCTATTTGTGACCGAAACCGTTGACCGGAGCCTGAACGACACGCTCGCGCAGGAGCTTTACGAGGCGCTGCGCGAAGGGCGGACGGTCGAACCGCTTATCGCCCGCCATCCGCAGCTTACCGTGGATGACGCCTACGCCATTTCGCTGGGCGCGCTCGAAAAGCGCAAGGCCGATGGCGAGCGCGTGATCGGCAAGAAGATCGGCGTCACGTCGAAGGCGGTGCAGGACATGCTGGGCGTGCACCAGCCCGACTTCGGCTTCCTCACCGACCGCATGTTCGTGGAAGGTGACATCGACGTGAAGGCGAACGGCCTGATCCAGCCCCGTGCGGAGGCGGAGATCGGCTTCATCCTCAAGGACCAGCTCAAGGGCCCCGGCGTCACCGCCGATCAGGTCATCGCCGCGACGGAGGCGATCGTCCCCTGCTTCGAAATCGTCGACAGCCGCATTCGGGACTGGAAGATCGGCATTGTCGACACGGTCGCCGACAACGCCTCCTGCGGCGTCTATGTGCTGGGCGAGGCGCGCGCCGATCCGCGCGCGCATGACCTGCCCAACCTGCACGTCACCGTGACCAAGAACGGCCAGCCGCTCAGCGAAGGCTATGGCCACGCCGTTCAGGGCTCTCCGGCCGAAGCGGTCGCCTGGCTCGCCAACACGCTGGGCGCTTATGGCGTTACCCTGGATGCGGGCGATGTGATATTGTCGGGCAGCCTCGTGCCGCTCGAACCGGCGAAGGCTGGCGATGTGTTTGAAATGCAGCTGCATGGCGTCGGCGCCTGCACCGCGCGTTTCGTCTGATTTTCAGTGTCGCATCGCTGGCGCGGTGCTTAGGGAGTAACTCATGACTGGCAAGGTCAAGGCGGCGATCATCGGTTCGGGAAATATCGGCACCGACCTCATGATCAAGATGATCAAATATCCGCAGAATATGGAACTGGCCGTCGTGGTCGGCATCGACGAGAAGTCCGAAGGCCTCGCCATGGCGCGCGAGCGCGGCGTCGCCACCACGCATGAGGGGCTGGAAGGCCTCATGAAGATGGATGTCTATCCCGAAATCGGCATCGTCTTCGACGCGACCTCGGCTTATGCGCACAAGGTCCATGACGAAGCGCTGCGCAAGGACGGCAAGCAGGTGGTCGACCTGACCCCCGCCGCCATCGGCCCCTTCACCATTCCGCCTGTCAACATGGAAGAGAATCTGGACGCGGGCAACGTCAACATGGTGACGTGCGGCGGCCAGGCGACCATCCCCATGGTCGCGGCGGTCAGCCAGGTGGCGACGGTCCACTATGCCGAAATCGTCGCGTCGGTTTCCTCGCGCTCGGCCGGTCCCGGCACCCGCGCCAATATCGACGAGTTTACCCGCACCACCGCCAACGCCATCGAAAAGGTCGGCGGCGCGGCGCAGGGCAAGGCGATCATCATTTTGAACCCCGCCGAACCGCCGATGATCATGCGCGACACCGTCTTCACCTTGTCGGAGGGCGCTGACGAGGACACCATCCGCGCTTCGGTCGAAGCGATGGTGAAGAAGGTGCAGGCCTACGTCCCCGGCTACCGCCTCAAGCAGGAAGTGCAGTTCGAACGCTTCGGCGACAATAACAAACTCAAGATCCCCGGCCGTGGCGAATTCACCGGCATCAAGACCATGATCCTGCTGGAGGTCGAAGGCGCGGGCGACTACCTGCCCAGCTATTCGGGCAATCTCGACATCATGACCGCCGCCGCAAAGGCGACCGGCGAGCTGCTGGCGCAGCGCATTCTCGAAGGAAAGAAGGTGGCAGCATGAGCGGCGCCAAGTTCAACGTGGAGTCGGGCGACAAGCTCTACATCCAGGACGTGACCCTGCGCGATGGCATGCACGCCATCCGCCATATGTATGGCATCGATCATGTGAAGGCCATCGCCAAGGCGCTTGACGATGCGGGCGTCGACGCGATCGAGGTCGCGCATGGCGACGGCTTGAGCGGCGCGAGCTTCAACTATGGCTTTGGCGCGCACACCGACTGGGAATGGCTGGAAGCGGTCGCGTCCGTGCTCAGCAAGTCGGTCCTCACCACCCTGATCCTGCCCGGCGTCGGCACGGTCGAGGAACTGCGCCGCGCCTATGACATCGGCGTGCGTTCGGTCCGCGTCGCGACCCACTGCACCGAAGCCGATGTGTCGAAACAGCATATCGGCATCGCCCGCGACCTGGGCATGGACGTGTCCGGCTTCCTGATGATGAGCCACATGATCGATGCCGAAAAGCTCGCGGAGCAAGCCCTTCTGATGGAAAGCTATGGCGCGCAGTGCGTCTATGTGACCGACAGCGGCGGCGCGCTCGACATGGACGGCGTCAAGGCGCGGCTCGAAGCCTATGACCGCGTGCTCAAGCCCGAAACCCAGCGCGGCATCCACGCCCACCACAATCTCTCGCTCGGCGTCGCCAACTCGATCGTCGCGGCGCAGTGCGGCGCGGTGCGCATCGACGCATCGCTGACCGGCATGGGCGCGGGCGCGGGCAACGCGCCGCTGGAAGTCTTCATCGCCGCCGCCGACCGCAAGGGCTGGAACCATGGCTGCGATGTCAACGCGCTGATGGATGCAGCCGAAGACCTCGTCCGCCCCTTGCAGGACCGCCCGGTCCGTGTCGACCGCGAAACCCTCGCGCTCGGCTATGCCGGGGTCTATTCCTCCTTCCTGCGCCATGCGGAAAAGGCGGCGGAAACCTACGGACTCGACACCCGCACCATCCTGGTCGAACTCGGCCGCCGCAAGATGGTCGGCGGGCAGGAAGACATGATCGTCGACGTCGCGCTCGACATGGTGAAGGCGCGCGAAGCCGCCGCTTGATCGGCAGGGGCGCGGCCGGACCATGGCCGCGCCTCATTCTCGCCAGACAGGATGAGGAGAGGGAGCGTGACGGCCCGGCCGCGCTTGTCGCTTGACCATATCACCGTGACCGACACCACGCCCGCCCGGCTCGCCGAACTGGCGGCGGCGACGGGCTGTTCGGGCATATGCCCCTTTCTCCATTCGATGGCGGTCCTCCCGGCGATGCCGGAATATGACCTGATCCGCGATCCCGCCGCCCGCCGGGCCACCCGCGATGCGCTGGCGGCCAATGGCGTCACGGTCGACCTCATCTATCCCTTCACCATGGCGGGCCGCACCGTCGTGGCCGATTTCGCCCCCGCGCTGGAGGCGGCAGCGGAGCTTGGCGCGCCGCTCGCCAATGTGCTGTGCTACGATCGTGATCCCGCCCGCCGCACCGACAAGCTGATCGAACTGGCCGAACTCGCCGCCTCCTTCGGCATCGGCCTCGCCATCGAATTCTACCCGCCCTCGCAGGTCCGCACGCTCGCTGAAACCCTGGCGGAGATCGACCGCACCGGCCGCGCCGACATCGGCGTCACCGCCGACCTGCTGCACATCGTTCGCGGCGGAGAGCTGGAACAGAGCATGGCGCTGCTGTCGGACCCGCGCGTCCGCCTTGGCCAGATCGCTGACGGCCCCGCAGGCATGCCCGCCGATCGCATCGAATGGGAAGCGGGCATACAGAGGCTGCTGCCGGGGGAAGGCGCGTTCGACATCGCCGCCTTCGCCGCCGCGCTCGCGCCCGGCATTCCGCTCAGCGTCGAAGTGCCGCAGCAATCGGCGCTCGACGCGGGCATGTCTTCACTGGAACGGGCGCGCGCGGCGGTGGACGCGGCGCTGGGCGCTCTGGAGGCCCGCTGAACCCCAACCGCATAGGAGAGAGACATGGCCGGACGGCTCGAAGGCAAGGTTGCGATCGTCACCGGCGCTGGCCGGGACGGCAATATCGGCGTCGCCATTTGCGAAGCCTATCTGCGCGAAGGCGCGCGCGTCGTCGCCACCGACTTTCGCGAGGAAGAACGCGAAGCCATCACCGCCCGCATGGGCCGGGCAGGTCCCGCCAGCGCCTTCCGCTACCTGCTGCATGACGTCACCAGCGAAGCCGACTGGGCGCGCGTGGCGGAAGAAACGGTGGCGGCGTTCGGCGGCATCGACATATTGGTCAATAATGCGGGCATCGCCATCCATGCGGGCATCGAACATTGCTCGCTGGACGATCTGCGCAAGGTGATGGCCGTCAACCATGACGCGCTGTTCATCGGCATGAAGGCCTGCCTGCCCGCGCTCAAGGACAGCGCCGGGCGCTTTCCCGGCGGCGGGGCCATCATCAACAATCTGTCGATGGCCTCCTACATGCCCAATGCCCATAATATCGGCTATCATGTGTCGAAGGCGGCGGGCCGCATGCTGACCATGTGCGCCGCGGTCGAATTCGGCCCGATGAAGATCCGCGTCAATTCGGTCCATCCCGGCCTCACCATGACCCCGCTCATCCGCGAGGGTCTTGCCGATTATGTGAAGCTGGGCGCTTATGAAAATGTCGAAGCGGCCGAAGCGAGCATTGCGGGCATGGGTCCGCTGGGCATTTCCAGCGACCCGGAAGATACCGCCCATGCCTTCGTCTATCTGGGATCGGAAGAGGCGCGGTTCGTGACCGGCGCGTCCATCTACCATGACGGCGCGATCGGGCAGCGATATTAGGTGTAGAGCCTTTGGAAAGAACGGTTCGGAGTGTCGAACGGACTCACTTGCTCGTTCGAATCCCAATCGCAGGAACCAGTTCAATCCTGACGGGCACTGCCAACAAACGCCCTCACCGGCGGCGCAAAGCACACACATGACCGGCCCAGCCCGGATCATGCCCACCCATAAGGAAAGGAAGCCACTCCATGCGTGACCTGATCGATCCGGCGCTGCTGCCCGGCCTCGACATGATGCCTGCGCTCGACCTGAACGACGCCATCCTCCCCGCGTTGCGCGAAGGGATGGAGCAGGCGTCGGCCGCCATGCCGGAGCCGGCCGGCACCGGCGTCACCACGCGGGACGAGCAGGTGCGGACGCCCGATGGGCGCAGCGTCACCGTCCGCGTCTACACGCCATCGGGCGCGGGGCCGAAGCCCGCCATCCTGCAAATCCATGGCGGCGGCTATGTCATGGGGTCGGTGAATACCGGCCATGGCGCGATGATGACGCTGGCGGCGGCGGTGGAGGCGGTGATCATATCCGTCGATTACAGGCTGGCCCCGGAAACGCGCGCGCCCGGTCCGGTCGAGGATTGCTATGCCGCGCTGGCCTGGCTTCATGATCGGGCCGCTGACCTGGGGGTCGATCCGGCCCGCATCGCGGTTGCGGGGCAGAGCGCTGGCGGGGGCCTTGCCGCTGCCCTGACGCAGATGGCGCGCGACCGGGGCGGCCCGGCGATCGCGCATCAGATCCTTATCTATCCCATGCTCGACGATCGCACCTGCATCACGCGCCAGCCCGAACATCTGGGCGCGTTCGTGTGGACGCCGCAGGCCAACGCCTTCGGCTGGCGGTCGCTGCTGGGGCGGGAGCCGGGCGCGGCCGAAGTGCCGCCCTATGCCGTGCCCGCGCGCGCGACGGACCTGTCGGGCCTACCGCCCGCCTTCATCGCCGTGGGCGCGCTCGACCTCTTCCTGGCCGAGGACATGGATTATGCGCGCCGCCTGATCGAATCCAGGGTGCCGGTGGAGCTGCACGTCTATCCGGGCGCCTATCACGGCTTCGACGTCATGCCCGGCGCGCCCGTGTCCGGGCGCATGCAGCGCGACATGATCGCCGCGCTCCGCCGCGCGTTGCACGGGGAAGAGGCGGCCGGGCCTGCGTGATATAAAGCGCGACGTGCTCCTGCCTGCGCAGGAGCGCCTAACCCGCCTTTGAATTATTCCGCGCGCAGTTCCGCCAGCTCGTCCGCCGACAGCTTCAGGCCCGCTGCCTTGACGCTTTCCTCGACGCGTTCGGGGCTCGACGCGCCGAAGATCGGGATCACCTGCTGCGGCTGGTTGATCAGATAGGCCAGCACCACTTCGGCCACGCTTACGCCATGGCGCTGGGCGACCTTCTGCGCAGCGGCGAAGCGGCCCTTGTTCGCCGGATTGTCATAGAAGCCCTTGAGCGCGTCGGACACGCTGTCCTCGCCCTTTTCCAGCATGCTGAAATAGCCGCGGCTCTGCGCGCAATAAGGCAGGATGGCGAGGCCCGCATCCTTGAGCGCGCTGCCATGATCCTCGAAATATAGCTGATAGCCCTGCTGCATCGCATTGGCTTCGTTCGGCTTGGCCAGGCCCCAGAAAGGCTCGATCGCGGCAAAGCCGGTCTTGCCGTTCGCCTTGGCATAGGCATTGGCTTCCAGCACCCGGTCAGCGGTCCAGTTCGACGCGCCGAACGCGCGGATCTTGCCCGCATTCTTCTGTTCGTTCAGGAAGTCGATCAGTTCGGCGACCGGCGTGTCCATATTGTCCATGTGCAGCCAGTAAAGGTCGATCGTGTCGACGCCCAGATGCTCCAGGCTTTCATTAAGGTCGCTGGCGACGTCGGCCGGGTTGACGCGGTTGCGATAGTCGCCCACGCGCATGTCGAAGAAGCCGCCCTTGGTGGCGATGACCACATCCTCGCGCTTCTTGCCCTTCAGCCACGCGCCGATCGCGCGTTCGCTCGCGCCCTTGGGACCATCGGGAATCCAGTCGCCATAGGAACGGGCGGTGTCCACGAAGTTGCCGCCCAGTTCCACGAACTTGTCCAGGATGGCGTTGGCGCGCTGCTGGTCGATGGCGGAACCCAGCATGTTGGTGCCGTAGCATAGCTGGCTGACCTTCAGGTCGGTGTTGGCGAGCGTCACTTTCGAAAGCATGGCATTCTCCTGAATGGGTGCATCGGCCTTCCCGTGGAAGACCGGTCTCAATTAGAGCGGGCTCGCGACCGCGCCGCCTATGCGCGCGACCACGCTGCGATGCTTGGCCTGCATCGCCAGCCTCCCTATCCGTTACGCATTGCAAGGGTCAAAGGGAAGGGGATTGTGCGGAATAGCTGCTTGCCGGGCCATATTGATGCGATGATCGCATGTGCGCGGGCGGCTTGACTTTGGCGGAGCGGCGCCCGCAACGAAAATCTGGCGCTCATCGATTCGCCACGCTATGGTCCCGCCAAATAGAGAGGTGGGCAAGAATGCAGATAAGGAGCGGGCGGACAATGACGCCGCCACCGCTGGATGCTCTGGATACGAGCATCATTGAAATCCTCCGCACCAACGGACGGGCTACCAACCAGGACATCGCCAAGCAATTGTCCGTCACCGCGGCCACCGTCTCCGCCCGCCTGCAAAAGCTGGAGGACAGCCGCGCCATGCGGGTCGTCGCGGTCACTGATTTCTCCGCGCTCGGCTACAACATCATCATCGTCCTTGGCGTCAAGGTATGGGGGCGCAGCGCCCAGGATGTCGGCCGCGACCTGGCAGCCTTTCCCGAAGTGCTGAGCGTCAACATCATGAACGGCGCGCACGACCTGGAACTGCTGGTTGCCCTGCACGACTTTTCCGAAATCCAGAATTTCCTCTACGATCATATCGCCGGAATCGAAGGCGTCGCCCATCTGGAATCGGGGATCGCGGTCGATATCGTCAAATATGAATTCAACGTGGCGCCCCTATGAGTGGCGCAAGCTGGCAGCGCCTGGACGCGCTGGACCGCAAGATCGTCGAGAAGCTGGGCCGGGACGCGCGCATTTCCAACCGCGCCATCGCGGCGGAGCTGGGCGTCACCGAAGGCACGATCCGCACCCGCATCAAGCGGTTGCAGAATGAAGGGCTGATCCAGTTCACGGTGGTCAAGGACTTCCGCATGGCCGGGTCGCCCAACCTCTGCATGCTGGGCATAGACGCCGATCCGTCCTGCGTGTCGGCCCTTGCCGAAACCATCCGCCAGATCCCGGAAATCAACTGCGTCGTGCTGATGCTCGGCCGGTTCAGCCTGCTCGCCATGGGCCTGTTCACCAATATCGAGCAGCTCAATGAGATCGTGATCGATCAGATCCGCACCTTGCCCGGCGTCCGCCGCGTGGAAACGTCGATTTCCGTCCACAATCTGAAATATGAACCCACCATCGCCAAGATCACGTCGGACCCGAAGGCGGATTGCGCCTGACCTGACGTGATGCCTGACCTCACCTGATGCAGGCGCGCCCGGCTCCTCCGCCGGGCCGCGCCTCGTCCCTCAACTGCCCAGCCACCACAGCACGGCGATCAGCGACAGCGACGCCATGCTGGTGGTCAGCGTCACCGCCCAGGCGCTCAGTTCCATCGCCCATCGTCCCGCCTTGCCCGCCAGCACGAAGCTGGAAGCGCCGCACGGCATCGCCGCCATCAGGATCGCCATCTTCGCCCATAGCGGCTGCATCGGCGGCAGCAGCATCACGAACCCCGCAGTGATCAGCGGATGCACCCCCAGCTTCATCGCCACGGTCCGGCTGATCGGCGCGGGCGCGGCGCTTTCGCGCGGCAGGGCGATGAAGATGCCGATCGCCGTCAGCGCGCACGGCGCCGTCGCCTGCGCCAGCGTCTCCAGCAGCACGTCCAGCGGCCCTTGCAGCGGCAGGCGCAGGATCGACCAGGCCACACCCATCAACGCCAGCAGGATCAGCGAGTTGCGCGACACCGCCCGCGCGGCCAGCTTGATTCCCTTCATCGTGCCATGGCCGTGATTGGCGGCCATTTCGCTCACCACCATGCCCACGGTGAAGATGACGGCGGAATAAAGCAGCATCGTCACCGCCACCGGCGCGACCGCCGCCTGGCCAAAGGTCAGCAGCGCGACGGGCAGGCCGACGAAGCCGGTATTGCTGAAACAGCCGCACAGCCCCGCGATATTGGCCTCGCTGCTCGTCCGCCCCAGCCATTTCTCGACCGCGAAGCCGATCGCATAGGTGGTCAGCGCCCCGCCGATCACCGCGATCAGCATCGACGGCACCGCCAGGTCGCGCGCATCCATCTTCGCGATCGACCGGAAGGTCAGCACCGGCAAGGTGACGCCGATGACGAAGCGGTTCAGCACTTCAAAGGCGCGGTCCCCCAGCAAATTGGTGCGCCCGCATCCATAACCGAGCAGGATGAGCCCGAACACCGGCACCAGCGCGCCCAATATCGTCATCGCCATGGGAAGATCGCCACCGGAGGAGGGAAAACTGCGCGCCGCTTACAGCATCGCACCGGAAAGTGGGAACGGCTTTTTCACAAAAGCGCAGCGGCGGCCCGTCACCTCATTTCGCCCGAACCGCCGCCGAACAGCCCTGCCGCAGTGACGAAGCTCGCCCGCGCGGCCTCGTCCAGTGGCAGCGCGCGGAAC
Source organism: Sphingobium sp. DC-2 (assembly GCF_000722555.1). Taxonomy (NCBI): domain Bacteria; kingdom Pseudomonadati; phylum Pseudomonadota; class Alphaproteobacteria; order Sphingomonadales; family Sphingobiaceae; genus Sphingobium; species Sphingobium sp. DC-2. The sequence continues at coordinate 39,481 of NZ_JNAC01000043.1, forward strand.
GCGTCGGACAGGATTTCGACTCCATAAGGCCCGTCATAACCCGTCCGTCGCAGCGCCCTGAGGAAAGCGGGAAGGTCGAAATCGCCTTCTCCGCACAGCCGCCTGTGGCGCATCGTGTCTTCGGTGATGGAACCCTGCATCACCTTATCCGCGTCGCATAATTCCACCGCCTTGATGAAGCGCGCCGGAACCGCCGCGACATCCTCCACGGCGCTGCCCGAACGGACGACATGCCATATGTCGATCAGCAGCCCGCCATTGGCCGCCCCGGCCCGGCTGACCATGTCGAGCGCGGACGGCAGGTCCGGCAGGTCGGAAAAGGGGATCATCTCCAGCGCCATCGCCAACCCATGCGGGGCCGCGTCCGCGCACAAGGCGGCGAACTGTTCCGCCAGCCGCGCCATGCCCCATCCTTCATCGCCAAAGGGCGGCATGACCTTAACATGGCGTGCGCCCAGCACATCGGCCGCCTCGAACAGCTCCGCCCGCGCGGCGTCGGACCGGTTGCGCCGGTCCCCGTCCGCGAACCAGTCCGGGAGATATTCCAGCTCGACGATGCGCAGCCCGGCATCGGTCAGGCGTCTGCACAGCGTCCGATAGTCCTTGCCCCGCTCGCGCCACCGCGCAAGGTCGCCCAGCCAGAAGCCCACGCCTTCATACCCGGCCCGCGCCGCCGCATCGATCCGGTCCTCCAGCGGCCACCGGCTCACATTGTCCGGCGCATCCGGCCGCACATTGCCCGCGATGGTCCAGCAGGTGGCGATCAATGCGGGGCGCCGACCCGGCACTTTTCCTCTCCCTCACCCTATCCTGGGCGTTTCGATCCCCGCATTGTCGCAGGCATAGTTCAGCAGCGCGCTATAATCCTTCGATGCATAGTCCGTCGCGCGCGCGCCGCCGAACACGGCATGGGCGGCCGATCCCATGGGCAGGCCGATGCGGTTTTCCGCCGCCGCGGTGATGGCGAGCGTCAGGTCCTTGAACGCCAGGTCGATGGTGAAGCCCGGCTCTATATCGCCCTTCAACGCCTTGTTCACCATCAGCACATGGAACTGGCCGTTGCGCGCGGTGGTATTGCCGGTGACGTCGTGCATCGTCTGGATGTCGAGGCCCAGCTTCGTGCCCAGCGCCAGCGATTCCGCGACGATCTGCGCGGTCGACAGCAGCATGAAATTGTTGATCAGCTTCATGCGGCTGCCCATGCCCGGCTTGCCGCAGCGGAAGATGTCGGTGCCCATGGCCTTCAGCGCCGGTTCGACCCGCGCATAATCCTCGTCATTCGCGCCGACCATGAACAGCGATTCGCCACGTTCGGCATGCAGCGCCAAACGGCCGATCGGCGCATCGACAAAGGCGATGCCCTTTGCCGCGCAGGCGGCGGCGACCCGGTCGGTCCCCTTGGCGTCGATGGTGGACAGGTCCATCAGCAGCCCGCCAGCATCGATATTGGCCAGCACGCCGTCTTCGCCCAGCACCACTGCTTCCACATGCTGCGTCGCAGGCAGCACGGTGATGACGATGTCCTGCCCCCGGCTCGCCTCGGCAACGCTCGCCGCCTTCTTCGCGCCCAGCTCCGCCACCTTGCTCATCTTCGCATCGTCAATGTCGAAGACGGTGACGTCAAAGCCCTTGCGTTGCAGGTTGGACGACATGGGCAACCCCATCGCACCCAGTCCGATAAAGCCGATCTTCGTGGTCATGCTATTTCCTCTCGACGTTCGGCCGACATCCCGGCCAAGATGAATTCTGAATTTTGTTCACGCGGAGGCGCGGAGACGCAGAGAAAGGAAGAATGCGCCGTAGGCGCCCTCAACTTGCTCCCGAAAAGGGCGACGCACCCTCATCGCCGCTCCGCTGCCTCACTCTTCTCCGCGTCTCCGCGCCTCCGCGTGAATCATCCTTGCTTAATGCAATTTCTCCGCCACGACCCCCGCTTCGATCAGCGCGGCCAGATCGGCCTCGCTCACGCCAAGCAGGTCCGTCAGCACGCCGCGCGTATCTTCGCCCGACCGGGGCGGGGCGTAGCGGTAGTCGGCGGGCGTCTTGGAAAATTTGCCCGGATAGCCCAGCACCTTCACCACCGTCCCGTCGGACCGCACCATTTCGCGCACGACGCCGCGCGCCTCGATCTGCGGATCGGCCAAAATATGGGGAATGTCGTTGACCCGCCCGCCCGGCAGCTTGGCCGCTTCCATGGCCGCGATCAGGTCGTCCGACTTCCACCTGGCGATGGCGGGGCGCATCTCTTCCTGCAAGGCATGGCGGTTGGGCGACCGCCCGGCATTATCCTTGAAACGCGGATCGTCGGGCAGGTCGGGCCGCCCGATCAGTTCGCAAAAGCTGCGGAACTGCCGGTCATTGCCCAGCGCCACCAATATGTCGCCATCGGCGCAGGAAAAATCCTGATAGGGGACGGTATTGGGATGCTCATTGCCCAGGCGGCGCGGGATCATGCCGCCGTTCAGGTAATTGCTGGCCTGATTGGCGAGCAGCGACACCTGCGTGTCCAACAGCGCCATGTCGATATGCTGCCCTTCGCCCGTGCGGTCGCGATGGGCGAGCGCGGCCAGGATGGAGATGGCGGAATATAGCCCCGTCACCAGGTCGCTGATGGGGATGCCGACCTTCATCGGCCCGCCGCCCGGCTCGTCGTCGGGACGGCCGGTGATCGACATCAGGCCGCTCATCCCCTGGATCAGGAAGTCGTATCCGCCGCGATCCTTATAGGGGCCGTCCTGCCCGAAACCAGTGACCGAACAATATATGAGCCTGGGATTGATCGCCGAAAGCGCGGCATAATCCAGCCCATATTTGACCAGCCCGCCGACGCGGAAATTCTCGACCACGATATCCGCGTCCGCCGCGATCTTGCGGATCAGTTCCGCGCCGCGCGGGTCGGCCAGGTTGATGGCGGCGGACTTCTTGTTGCGGTTGGCGCACAGATAATAGGCCGCGTCCTTCGACCCGTCCTCCAGGAAGGGAGGGCCCCAGCGGCGCGTGTCGTCGCCCTGTCCGGGTTGTTCGATCTTGATGACCTCGGCGCCCAGGTCGCCCAATATCTGCGTGCACCAGGGCCCCGCCAGTACGCGGGACAGGTCCAGCACCTTGATGCCCGCCAGCGGGCCGGTTGCCTTGGGGGAGGGATTGCCGCTCACTTGTCCTTGAACTCCGGCGCGCGCTTGCCCAGGAAGGCGGCAATCGCTTCATGATGATCTTCGCTATAATGGGCCAGCGCCTGATAGCTCGCCGCCATTTCCAGCAGCGTGGGCAGCTTCACATGCGCGCCTTCGCGCATCAGCCGCTTGGCCATGCGGGTGGCGTGGCCGGGATTGGCGGCGATCTTGCCCGCCAGTTCGACCGCGCGGTCCATCAGCCGGCCGCCCGGCACGACTTCGGCCACCAGCCCATAGTCCAGCGCCGTCGCCGCATCGATCGCATCGCCCGTCAGCGTCATGATGTTGGCGCGCTGCGGACCGATCAGGCGCGGCAGCAGCCAGCCGCCGCCGCCGCCCGGAATGATGCCCAGCTTCACATAGCTTTCCGCGACCACCGCGCTGTCGGCCATGATGCGGATGTCGCACATGCAGGCGATGTCCAGCCCCAGGCCGATCGCCGGGCCGTTGATCGCCGCGACCATCGGCACTTCCAGTTCCAGCAGCGCCGGGCCGATCATCTGCACGCTGGTGCGATAGCTGTTGCGGATCTCATAGGGCGATCCGCCGAACATGCCCGATCGTTCCTGCATGTTCTTGACGTTTCCGCCTGCGCAGAATGCCTTGCCCTCGCCCGTCAGGACGATCGCGCGCACCGTCGTGTCGCGCGCCATCCGCTTGCAGAAATCGACGATCTCCTCGCTATGTTCGACTTCGGAAATCGCGTTGCGTTCGGCGGGACGGTTGAACCGGGCGATGACGACGGGGCCATCGCGCTCGATGAGCAGAAACGGGTCCAAGGTCTGGCTCTCCTGAAAATAGGACGGGTTTGCGCGGCACGCTAGGCGCTGGTCCCTTTTGGCGCTAATATTGATTTCGGCTTTATCGATATACAGAGGCTATCGTGGAACTGCGCCAGCTGCGCTATTTCGTCACCCTTGCCGAAACCGGCAATTTCCACCGCGCGGCGGAGCGGCTCAACATCTCCCAGCCGCCGCTGACGGTCGCCATCCGCAAGCTGGAGGCGGAACTGGGCGCGGCCCTGTTCGATCGCGGGGCGCGCGGGGTGACGCTGACGCCTGCGGGGCGCAGTTCGCTGGAAATCGCGCGGGCCGCGCTTGCCCAGGCCGATCGGTTCCGCGAAACCGTGCGCGAAGGGGCGGTGGGGGAACGGGGCAGGTTGCGCGTCGGCTTCGTCGGATCGGCCACCTTCGAACTGCTCCCTCGCCTGATCACCAGCTATCGCCGCCGCTATCCCGCCGTCGAACTGGTGCTGGAGGAAGCGACCAGCGTCGACATCGCGCGAAAGCTCGCCGCGACCGAACTGGATGTCGGCCTCGTGCGGCTTCCCCTGCTTCAGATCGCGGCGGTGGACACGCGCGTGATCGACCCGGACGAGTTGCACGCCGCGCTCCCGGTCGGCAGCCCCTTTGCCGACGCGGACAGCGTCGAACTCAGCGATCTGGCGCAGCAGCCCTTCATCCTGCAAAGCCGCATCAGCGTGCTGCACTCCATCACCCTCACCGCCTGTCAAAAGGCCGGGTTCATGCCCATCGTCGCGCAGGAGGCCGCACAGCTCAGCGCCGTGCTCGCCCTCGTTCGCTCCGGCCTTGGCGTGGCGCTCGTCCCCTCCCGCGCGGCGGTGTCCGTGCCGCAGGGCGTCCGCCTCGTCCGCCTTGCGCAGCAGGTGCCGGTGCAGACCGGCGTCGCCCTGCCGCGCGAGGGCGCGACCCTGCTCGCCCGCAACTTCGCCGCTCTCGCCTCCGATAGCAAATAGGTATCGCTGGGCGGACAATCGATATTGGACACTCGCCCCGGCAAGCGCGATCAGGCTTCGACTTCACTCACGGTTTTACGAGGCCGTCTTGTTCGAAACATTGACCCTTTCCACCCTCCCGCCAGAGGATGAAGCGATCCGTCCCGCCCTGCGCGCGCTGATCGCCGAAGCCATTTCCGAACTGCCGGTCGATCGCCGCGCCCGGTCCTGGCAGGGCTTCGACGCTTCGTTCAGCCGCAAGCTGGGGCAGGCGGGCTATCTCGGCCTCTCCATCCCCAAAAGCTACGGCGGCGCCGACCGCAGCCCCTTCACCCGCTTCGTCGTGGTGGAGGAACTGCTCTCCGCAGGCGCCCCCGTCGCCGCCCACTGGATCGCCGACCGCCAGAGCGGCCCGCTGATCCGCCACTTCGGCACGGAGGAGCAGCGCCAATTCTACCTGCCCCGCATCTGCAAGGGCGAAGCGCTGTTCTGCATCGGCATGAGCGAGCCGGGCTCCGGCTCCGACCTCGCCAGCGTCCGCACCCGCGCCGACCGGCAGGAGGATGGAAGCTGGCTGCTCAACGGCCAGAAGATCTGGACCACCAACGCGATGCACAGCGATTACATGATCGCCCTGGTGCGCACGTCTGGAACCAGCGCCGACCGCCAGCAGGGCCTGTCGCAGCTCATCGTCGACCTGAAGCTCCCCGGCATCACCATCCGCCCCATCGTCGACCTGACCGGCGACGCGCATTTCGCCGAAGTCTTTTTCGAGGATGTCCGCCTCGCCCCCGACGCGCTGATCGGCGCGGAAGGGCAGGGGTGGAAGCAGGTCACCGCTGAACTCGCCTTCGAACGCAGCGGGCCGGAACGCATCTATTCCTCCGTCGTGCTGATCGATGCCTGGGTCCGCCACCTGGAAGCGGTGGGCCGCAAGGACAGCGCCACCATGCGCCTCGCCGGATCGCTGACCGCCCAGCTTGCCGTGCTGCGCGAAATGTCGCTCGCCGTCACTGCGCGCCTTGTCGCGGGCGAAAGCCCCGTGGTCGAAGCGTCGCTGATGAAGGACCTCGGCACCGGCTTCGAACAGGCCGTGCCGCAACTGATCGGCGACGACCTTGCCGCCACCCCGGACGAGCCGGTCGACGCCGAACTCTACCGCACATTGCTTTACGTCACGCATATCGCGCCCAGCTTCTCGCTGCGCGGCGGCACGCGGGAAATCCTGCGCGGCATCATCGCGCGCGGATTGGGCCTGAGATAAGGGGGACGGACCATGGACATGCAGGAACTGATCGATCCCTTCGCCCGCCTGATCGAGGATCTGTGCGCCCCTGCCGCCGTTCGTGCGGTGGAAGCGGGCGGCGACAGCAGCGCGATGTGGAACGGCTTCGTCGAATCCGGCTTCCTCGACGCGCTGGTGGCGGAGGAGGCGGGCGGCGCTGGCCTTTCGCTCGCCGATGCCGCGCCGCTGATCGCGCTGCTTGGCCGCCATGCCGTGCCGCTGCCGGTGGGCGACACGATGATCGCCCGCGCGCTGCTGGCGGCTGCGGGCGTGGAAGCGCCTGCCGGTCCAATCGCGATCGCCACCGGCGCGGGCCCGGCCCCCTTTGCAGCCGTGGCCGCGCACATCCTGTCCGGCTCGCCCGAAGCGCCTGTGCTGACCGAAGCCAGGGTCGAGGCGACGGGCGTGCATCATGACGTTGACGGCTATGCGTCCGGCCTGGATGGCAAGGCGCTCCGGCCCGTCGCCGCCATGCTGCGCGCGATCCTGATCTCCGGCGCGGCGGAGCGCGTCATGGAAATGACGGTCGCCTACGCCAATGAGCGCAGCCAGTTCGGCAAGCCCATCGGCAAGCAGCAGGCGGTGCAGCAGCAGCTTTCGGTCCTCGCCGAACAAGCCGTCGCCGCCCGCATCGCCGCCGCCATTGGCGCGCGGTCCGGCCTCACCCCGCGCCTGGCCGACGCCGCCATCGCCAAGCATGGCGCCAGCCTCGCCGCCGCGCAGATCGCCGCCATCGCCCATGCCGTGCACGGCGCGATCGGCATCAGCGAGGAATATGACCTGCAACTGCTGACCCGCCGCCTGCATGGATGGCGGCTGGCCGATGGATCGGAAGGCTATTGGGCAGGCGTTCTGGGCGGCTTGCGGATGGACGAAGCGGGCAAGCCGACCGCGGACTTCCTGCGGGCGGCATAGGGGTTCGTCCCGAAGCGCGACGTTCTCCTGCGGAGGCAATCGAACGAGACAAGCGGCTCGTGAGAGCCCAGTCCGGCCGCTGGTCGATCATCGCACTGTCTGGACCGGGTTCCTGCCTGCGCAGGAACCCGTTTCGCCTTACCCCCGCAGCAGCCTGATGATCGAGGAAAAATCCTTCCCACCCTCGCCGCTATTCACCAGCATCTGGTACAGCGCCTCTGCATTGCCCCCCATCGGCACGCTGGCGTTCACCGCCGCAGCGGCCTCGACCGCCAGCTTGAGATCCTTCAACATCAGCGCGGCGGCGAACCCGCCTTCATATCCATTGTCGGCGGGCGAATTGGGTCCGACGCCAGGCAGGGGGCAATAGCTGGTCATCGACCAGCTCTGCCCCGACGAAACGCTCGAAATGTCGTAGAAGGTCTGCGGATCGAGCCCGATCTTCTCCGCCATGGCAAAGGCTTCGCAGGTCGCGATCATGGTCGCGCCCAGCAGCATGTTGTTGCAGATCTTGGCGGCCTGCCCATTCCCCGCGCCGCCCGCATGGATGACGGCCTTGCCCATGGCGGACAGGATCGGCCTGGCCCGCTCGAAAGCGGCATCGCTGCCCCCCACCATGAAGGTCAGCGTGCCGCCATTGGCCGCCGCGATGCCGCCGGAAACCGGCGCATCCACCATCGCAAAGCCCTTATCCTCCGCCGCCGCGATCGTGCGGCGGGCGGTGGCGACATCGATGGTCGAACAATCGAGCAGGATCGCGCCCGCATCGGCCGCGCCGAAGACGGAGCCGTTATAAACCTCTTCCACATGCTTGCCCGCAGGCAGCATGGTGACCACCGCTCCGGCCCCTTGCACGGCTTCCCCGGCACTGGCGCAGGGAAGCGCGCCCGCCTCCTTCGCCTTGTCCAGCGCGGAGGCGGAAAGGTCGAAGGCACGGACCGCATAGCCGTTTTTCAGCAGGTTGGCCGCCATGCCCGCGCCCATATTGCCCAGGCCGATGAAAGCGATGGTCATGCTCATATGCTGGCCGCCTCCTCGCGGCCGTCACTATTCAGGGCGTCAGCGCCCCTTCCATTGCGCCGGGCGCTTTTCGACGAAGGCGGTCATGCCCTCGATCTTGTCCTGCGTGGCGGTAAGGATCTGGAACAGGCGGCGCTCGGTCAGCAGCCCCTGGGCGAGGCCCGTCTCGAACGCGACGTTGACCATCTCCTTGTTGATCATCGCCGCCATCGGGGGCATCGACGCGATAGTTTCCGCCGTCTTGAGCGCATCGTCCAGAAGCTCGGCCGCCGGGACGATGCGGGCGACGAGGCCCGAACGCTCCGCTTCCTCCGCGCCCATCATCCGGCCGGTCAGGCACATTTCCATCGCCTTCGCCTTGCCCACGGCGCGGGTCAGGCGCTGCGACCCGCCCATGCCCGGCGCGACGCCCAGCTTGATTTCCGGCTGGCCGAACTTGGCCGTATCCGACGCGATGATGAAGTCCGCCATCATCGCCAGCTCGCATCCGCCGCCCAGCGCAAAGCCGTTCACCGCCGCGATCCACGGCTTGCGCGTGGCGACGACGCCGCTCTGCCAGCCGGAAAAGAAATCCTCCAGGAAGAAGTCCGCCGCTTCCTTCTCCACCATTTCCTTGATGTCGGCTCCGGCGGCGAAGGCCTTGTCCCCGCTGCCGGTCAGCACCGCGCAACGCTGCGACGGGTCGGCATCATAGGCGGTGAAGGCGGCGGTCAGGTCCTTCAATACCTGACTGTTCAGCGCATTCAGCGCCTGCGGCCGGTTGAGCGTGATCAGCGTCACGGCGCCACGCTGTTCCACCAGGATCGTTTCATAGGTCATCGGTCAAGCTCCAGTCTGCGGGTGAGGCGTCCATTCCCTGCCCGGTGGCAGCGGAGCGAAGAGGCTGTCAACCAGATCATGCGTGACCTCTTGCGGCGTGGCCGGATTCCAGCGCGGCGCATTGTCCTTGTCGAAGATGACGGCCCGGACGCCTTCGACGAAATCGGGGCGGCGGATCACATGGCAGGCGATGCGATATTCGTTGCGCATATTGTCGGCAAAGTCGGTGAAGGCCGCGCCCTCCGCCAATTGCCGCAGGGCGACCTTCACCGTCTGGGGCGACTTGGACGCCAATATGGCGCGCTGCTCCTGCGCCCAGGGCGATCCGTCCGCCTCCAGCGCGGCCAATATGTCCTCATAGCGGTCCGAAGCGAACAGGCGGTCGATATCGGCCCGCCGCGCCTCCCACTCCGAAGCGGGCGGGACATCGGCCAACGCGTCCAGAATGCCGGAGGTGCGCGAAGGATCGACGACGATCCGCTCCTTGGCCGCCTCGATCCGGCCGGATGGCAGATAATGGGTGGCAAGGCCCAGCGCCAGGCAGTCCGCCCCCTTGATCCGCGCCCCCGTCACCGCCAGCCACACGCCCGCGCGGCCAGGCAGGCGCGGCAGATACCAGCCGCCGCCGACGTCCGGGAACAGGCCGATGCCCGTCTCAGGCATGGCAAAGGTCGTCCGTTCGGTCGCGACCCGGTAGCGGGCGGGCAGCGATATGCCGACGCCGCCGCCCATGACGATCCCGTCCATGAAGGCGATGACCGGCTTTGAATAGCTGAACAGCATATGGTTCATGCGATATTCGAGGAAGAAGAAGCGCTCTGCCTCCGTGCAGTCCCCCTTCGCGCTGTTGGCGATCAGCGCGATGTCGCCCCCGGCGCAAAATCCCCTGCCGTCTGCGTGATCGATCATCACGGCGGCGATCCGGTCATCGCTCGCCCAGGCGATCAGCGCGTCCATCACCGCTTCGCACATTTCGGGCGTCAGCGCGTGGATCGCCTTTGGCCGGTTCAGCCGGATGCGGCCCACTCCATGATCGGCAAAGGTGATAAGCTGATCCGTCATTCCCGCTCCATATCCATGTGCCGCAGGGGCTTTCGTTCCGCTATTGCTTCAGCATATCCCGCGCGACGATCATGCGCATGACCTGATTGGTGCCCTCCAGGATCGAATGGACGCGCAGGTCCCGCCAGAAACGTTCGACCGGATAGTCCATCAGATAGCCATAGCCGCCATGCAGTTGCAGCGCGCGGTCCGCCACTGCCGATCCCGTATCGGTCGCCAGCCGCTTGGCCATGGCGGCAAAGCGCGTCTTGTCGGGCGCATTCTCCGTCACCTTGACGGCGGCGGCGTAAAGCAGCATCCGCGCCGCCTCCAATTCGGTCTGCATGTCGGCGAGCGTGAACTGCGTATTCTGAAAGCCGGCGATGGCCTGGCCGAACTGCTGGCGTTCCTTCGTATATCGCAGCGACTCATCGATGCAGCGCTGCGCCCCGCCCAGCGAGCAGGCGCCGATGTTGAGCCGCCCGCCATCCAGCCCCATCATGGCGATGCGAAATCCTTCGCCTTCCGCCCCGACCAGATTTTCCAGCGGCACCCGCACGCCGTCGAAATTGACCTGCGCGGTAGGCTGGCTGTGCCAGCCCAGCTTGCGCTCCTGCGCGCCGAAGCTGACGCCCTCCATATCCTTTTCGATGATCAGGCAGCTGATCCCCTTGGGGCCTTCCCCCCCGGTGCGCACCATCGTCACATAGATGTCGTTTTCGCCGCCGCCCGAAATGAACTGCTTCGAACCCGTCACCACATAATGATCGCCGTCCCGCACCGCCCGCGTCTTGAGCGCGGCGGCGTCGGACCCGGACCCTGCCTCCGTCAGGCAATAGCTCGCCATGCGGTTCATCGGCACCAGATCGGGCAGATATTTGTCCTTCACCGCCTGGCTGCCGAAACGATCGATCATCCACGCCCCCATATTGTGGATGGAGATGAAGGCGCTGGTCGACGGGCATCCATAGGCCATGGCTTCCATGATCAGCGCCGCTTCCAACCGCCCCAGCCCGATGCCGCCCGACGCTTCCGACACATAGATGCCGCCGAAACCCAGTTCCGCCGCCGCGCGGATCGTGTCGCGGGGGAAGATATGCTTGTCGTCCCATTCGGCGGCGTGCGGCGTGATCGCATCGGCGGTGAAGCGGCGGGCAAGCTCCTGAATCTCGCGCTGCTCTCCGGTCAGGTCGAACTGGTTGGTCATGCTGTCCTGCTGTTCCGCCTTTGCCGCCTGCTCATCCCATCGTCGGTATGATGAACGCGCTTTCGCCGCTTGCGCCGCCATCGGGCCAGCGCTGCGTCACCGTCTTCACCTTGGTCCAGAATTTGACGCCCTCCATGCCATGCTGGTTGGTGTCGCCAAAGGCTGACCGCTTCCAGCCGCCGAAGGTGTGATAGGCGACCGGCACCGGGATGGGAACGTTGATCCCGACCATGCCGACATTCACCCGCGCGGCGAACTCGCGCGCCGCATGGCCGTTGCGGGTGAAGATGGCGACGCCATTGCCATATTGATGCTGGCTGGGCAGCGCCAGCGCCTCCTCGAAACTTCCGGCGCGCACCATTTGCAGCACGGGACCGAAAATCTCCTCCTGATAGCTGCGCATCGTTGGCGTCACATGGTCGAACAGGGTCGGCCCGACGAAAAAGCCCTCCTCATGCCCTTGCAGGGTAAAGCCGCGCCCGTCGACCACCAGTTCCGCGCCCTCATCGACACCCATCTGGATATAGTTTTCGATTCTGGCCTTGTGCGCGGCACTGACCACCGGGCCATAATGCGCATCGGGATCGGTCGACACGCCGACCCGCAGCGCTTCGATCGCGGGCAGCATCTTTTCGCGCAGGGCGGCCGCCGTCTTCTCCCCCACCGGCACCACCACGGGCAGCGCCATGCAACGCTCGCCCGCAGATCCGAACGCAGCGCCCGCCAGGTCGTTCACCACCTGATCCAGGTCGGCGTCGGGCATGACGATGCCGTGATTCTTGGCCCCGCCCATCGCCTGCACGCGCTTGCCCGCCTCGACCCCGCGCCTGTAGACATAATGGGCGATATCGGACGATCCGACGAAGCTGACCGCCGCGATATCGGGATGGTCCAGGATTGCGTCCACCATCTCCTTGTCCCCATGCGCCACCTGAAGGATGCCTTCGGGAAGCCCTGCCTCCAAAAACAGTTCCGCCAGCCGCACCGGCACGGAAGGATCACGCTCGGACGGTTTCAGGATGAAGGCGTTGCCGGTCGCGATCGCCACGCCCGACATCCACAGCGGGATCATCGCGGGAAAGTTGAAGGGCGTGATCCCCGCGCCGATGCCCAGCGGCTGGCGCATGGAATAGACGTCGATGCCCGGCCCCGCGCCCTGCGTATATTCGCCCTTCAGCGCATGGGGAATGCCGCAGCAGAATTCGATCACCTCCAGCCCGCGCTGGATGTCGCCCTTCGCGTCGGCGATCACCTTGCCATGCTCGGAACTGAGCAGGCGCGCCAGCTCGTCCATGTTCCTTTCGACCAGCGCCTTGAATTCGAACATGACGCGCGCGCGCCGCTGCGGGTTGACGGCGGCCCAGGCGGGCTGGGCCTTCTTCGCGGCCTCCACGGCGCGGTCCAGCAGCGCCCGGTCGCCCAGGGCGACGCGCGCCTGCACGCTGCCCCTGTTCGGGTCGAACACGTCGCCGAAGCGGGCAGGGGCGGGCAGGCCGGAAAAGGCGATCTTATGGCTGATGTCGCGCATGGCGGATCTCTCCTGTGGTTGCTTCGTCTCTGGGCCCAAGCACATTTGCATGCAATAGCGCATTGTTGCATCCATGGGCTGCAAAAATGCAGTGAGGCGCGGGAAGGAAGCAGATGTTCGACTGGGATGACATGCGCGTGTTCCTGGCCGTGGCGCGGGCGCGCAAGATCGCACCGGCCGCGCGTTCGCTGGGCCTTGATCCCACCACGCTGACGCGCCGGATCGGCCGGTTGGAAAAGGCGCTGGGCGCGCGGCTGTTCGACCTCAGCATGGGCGAGCGGCTGCTGTCGGAGCAGGGCCATGCGATGCTCGCCCATGCCGAGCGCGTCGAAAGCGCCACCCTCGCCGCGATGGAGGAAGCGACCGGCAAGGCGCGGACCCTGTCGGGGCAGGTGCGCCTGTCCGTGGCCGAAGGGTTCGGCACCTGGGTGCTGGCGCCCGGCCTCGCCAGCTTCCATGCGCGCCATGCCGGTATCCGGCTGGACCTCATTTCCGCATCGGGCTTCCTCAACCCGTCCAAGCGCGAAGCGGACATGGCGGTGATGCTCGCCCGGCCGCAAAGGGGGCGGCTTTCCGTCCAGCGGCTGGGCGATTATGCGCTGCACCTCTACGCGGCCAGCGCCTATCTGGAACAGCATGGCGCGCCCGCCAGCCCCGCCGATCTGCTGCGCCATACGCTGATCGGCTATGTGCCCGACTTCATCTTCTCGCCCGAATTGGATTATCTCAATGAAGTGCATGCCGGGCTGGAGGCGCATCTGCGCGCCACCAGCATCAACATGCAGCACCGCATGATCGCGGAGAGCGCTGGCATCGGCATATTGCCGGACTTTATCGGCCGCAGGGACCCCGGCCTGCGGCCGCTGCTGGCGGGCAGCGTTCAGATCACGCGCAGTTTCTGGCTGGTCATCCACGAAGACCTGCGCAAGCTGCCGCGCATCGAAGCCGTCGCCCAATGGCTGCACGAACGCGTCGCCCACATGAACCCCGGCTAAGGCGCGCCGCTGATCGCGGGCAGCATCGCGGACCGTCAGAGGCCGAGCAGGTCCGCCGCCGATTTGCCGAAGAAGCTCTCCCGCGTCGATTGCGGCAAACCCTCCAGCTGCTTGTCGTAGAGCGCGACCGCCTCCTGATGTCCCTCGATATGCGGGAAATCGGACGAGAAGACGATGATGCCTTCGGGCACGCGCTCGATCGTCGGGCGCAGCACGTCCTGCTGGTGGACGACCGACACGCGCACCTGCCGCTGCACATATTCGCTGGGTTTCAGAGGATAGGAATAGGGCGCGAAGCTCAGCATGCGGGGGCGCTTCTCATCGGCTTCCAGATCGATCGCTTCCAGAAAGTCGGGCAGCCAGTCGATGCCCAGTTCCGATACGATGACCGCCAGCCGGGGATAGCGTTCGAGCACGCCCCCGAAGATCAGCGACGCGACCGCAAGTTGCGGCACCAGGCGGCGCGACAGGTTGGCGATGCGGTAGAAGGCCGCGATGTCCCCGCCATTGTTCGCCCAGCCCGGATGCATCGCCGCCCGGCCGCCGCCGACATGGAACAGGATGGCGACGCCCAGATCCTCGCATGTGGCCCAGAAGGGTTCGAAATCAGGATGGTTGAGCGCCTTGCCGCCATGCGGATCGGCCTTCACGAACACCGCCCGCGCGCCCTTTTTGCGCCCGGCCACGACCTGCGCGATAGACCATTCCACGTCCATCAGGTCGATGACGGTCGCCGGGATCAGGCGGTCGGTATAGCCGTGCAACTGCTCGGTGGACCAGCGATTATAGGTATCCAGCGTTTCCAGCGCCAGTTCGGGCGCGTTGCGCATCGCGTGGCGATAGGGGTGGTATCCGTTGGACGGCAGCAGGATCTGCTTGTCGATGCCACGCTCGTCCATCCATTTGATGCGCGGTTCGGGCTGATAGGCCTCAGGTGAGTAGGACCCCGAATCGATCGCGATCTGCGGCGGGTCGCCGCCTTCCAGCGACTTGCGATAGGCCTCTGCGATAACCTCCGGGATCAGGGTCAGCGGGTCGGGCCGCAAGGCGGGCGGGACGGATGAAAACAGGTCGCCCACCACGATGTCCAGCAACTGTTCGGCCGCCGTCATCCGGGGCAGCTTGGCGGCGAGCGTGGGATTGGCCTTGGCGAACCAGTCGGACGGCTCATTGAAATGGCTGTCCACATCGATGATGCGCATGATCGTCTCTCCTCATGCCGCGCAGCCTGCTTGATCGGCTGCTTTCCCCGGCGTCGCGCATTATCCTAGGCGAAAGGAAGAGAGCGGCAAGCGTTATTTTCGAACCAATATTCTTTTATTATTTGCCCGCCGTTTCCAGCAGCATGCCGATCGCCGCTTCCCAATTGGCCGGGTCGGCGCATGCGGTGACCTGTCCGGCATGGGCGTTCAGCAAGGGAAGCTCGGCGCGCGGGCGGGCGTCGATGCTGTCCTGCACGGCGGCGGGATAGTCATCGGCGTAAGCGGCGGCATGGGACGCCAGAACCGCCGATCCCATGACGATGGCGTCGATCGCATGCAGCAGCCACAGCGCCCGCTCCGCCGTGAAGCCGCGCGCCGTCATCACCTCCAGCCAGCGCTCCACATTGTCCAGCTTGGCCGCCGGGCTGATCTTGCCGGAAATGAGGAGCGG
This sequence comes from Sphingobium sp. DC-2, assembly GCF_000722555.1. NCBI lineage: Bacteria > Pseudomonadati > Pseudomonadota > Alphaproteobacteria > Sphingomonadales > Sphingobiaceae > Sphingobium > Sphingobium sp. DC-2. Next base: position 54,852 of record NZ_JNAC01000043.1, read on the forward strand.
CAGAAGCTGCGCATCGCTGCGGAACAGGCCATAGGCGGCGCGGGCATAGGCACGGGCATAGGCGCGCCAATCCTGCCCCTCATCCTCCGGGAAGGACTGTCCCGCCATGGCGTGCCGCGCGGCAAGGCTGACCAGTTCCTCCCGGTTCTTCACATAATTATAGAGCACGGCGACCCGCACTCCCAGCCGTTCGGCGACTTTCGCCATGGTCAGGTCTTCCAGTCCCACGGCGATGGCGGCCTGGATCACCTGGCTGGTTGTCAGCCGTCTTGGACGTCCGGCCTTGCGTGCGGGCGCTTCGTCCGGGGGGACAAGGGCGGCGCTGGGCGGCGTGAAAGCGGGATCAGGCATCGCGGCACAGTGCGGGCAGGGGGCCCGCATTTCAAGGCCCGCCTCCATCGCGCTGTCAGGCCGTAACGCTCACCGGCGCGGCCTGCGCCCCGCGCACCACCCGGCCGGGGCGTTCATCGGTCGGCGCATCGTCGCGGCGGATGACGCGGCCCGACACGATCGTCGCCACGAAACCTGTCGCCGCCTGATCGAGCCGCCGTCCGCCGCCGGGCAGGTCGTGCCGGACGTGCGGCGCATGCAGCCGCAGCGCGTCCAGGTCGATGACGTTGATGTCCGCCTTGTAACCCGGCGCGATGCGGCCCCGGTCATTCAGCCCCATGGTTTCCGCTGGCCTGGACGACAATGCCTGTACCGCCTGCGCGATGCCCAGCCTTGGTCCGTCCCGGTCCCGCGTCCAATAGGTCAGCAGGAAGGTCGGATAGCTGGCGTCGCAGATCGCGGCATAATGCGCGCCGCCGTCGCCCAGCCCCATCACCACGCCGGGATGGTTGATCAGGTCGTAAATCTCGCTCAGTTCGCCTTCGTAGAAATTGCCGAGCGTGTTGTAGAGCATGCCGTCGCCCGCGCCGCCATTCATCAGCAGTTCGCAGGCGACCTCCTCAGGGCGAACCCCGCTCGCCCGCGCCTGTGCCCCGATGCTCGTTTCAGCGGCCGGTTCATAGTTGGGCGGATCGGACAGGGGAAAGATCCAGTCCCAGTTGCGCGTCATCATTGCCAGCGGATGGCCTTCGTCCGGCGTCTCGCTGATCATGCGGTTGCGGAATTCCGGGTCGCGCAGGTACGCAAGCTGCCCGGAAAGCGGCAGCGAGGCGATGGCCTGATAGCTGGGGCACAGGCAGAAGGGATGGGTGGACAGTTCAAAGCCGCATATCATGCCGATCGGACGTGGCAGCACCTGCGGGCTGATCGACAGGCCGCGCGCATTCGCCTCGTCGCAGATGCGCAGCGCCTCGCGCCAGACGGGTTCGCCCTTGTTCGCCGTGCCCAGCGTGAAGGTGGCCGGACGGCCTGAAGCCTCCGCCACCGCCAGCAGGTGCGCCAGCTCGTCGGGCCAGCTTGCAAACGGCGCGTCCAGCACCATTTGCAGCACGCCGGTCCCTGCCTCGCCCATGACCCCGGCGATCGCCTTCAATTCCTCCACGTCGGCCTGATAGGTCGGGATATGCTCGCCCGCCTTGGTGCGGTGGATCAGCAGCCGCGACGTGGCGAAGCCGATCGCTCCGGCGTCCAGCGCCTCGCGCGTGATCGCCCGCATCTTCTCGCGATCCTGCGCCGTCGCCGCCTCGCGCCTTGCGCCCCGCTCGCCCATGACGAACACGCGCAGCGGACTGTGCGGCAGCAGCGCCGCGACGTCGATGTCGCGCGGCCGCGCCTCCAGCGCATCCAGATAGCCGGGGAAACTCTCCCAATCCCAGCTCAGCCCCTCGGCCATCACCACGCCGGGAATATCCTCCACCCCCTCCATCAGGCGGATCAGCCGGTCATGGTCCTCCGCGCGGCAGGGCGCGAATCCGACGCCGCAATTGCCCGTGACGACCGTGGTGACTCCGTGCGAGGAGGAGGGCGAAAGCCTGTCCGACCAGATCGCCTGCCCGTCATAATGGGTATGGATGTCGACAAAGCCCGGCGTCACCGTCAGGCCGGTGGCGTCGATCACCTCGTCCGCCGTGCCGTCGAAGCGGCCCACGGCAAGGATGCGCCCGTCCAGTATGGCGACATCGCCGGTAAAGGGTTCGCCGCCGCTGCCATCGACAATCGTGCCGCCACGGATCAGCAGGTCGCAACGCGCGCTCATGCCGCCGCTCCCATCTTCGCGATCATCGTCATCCGCACCTCTCCATCCTTCGTCGAACCGAACGGTATCCAACCGTTCGGTTCCGGTCAAGCCAGCAGCGGACGGAGCGCTTTCCCGTTTGCCCGCCGCAACGCTTGGGATTAGCACCTTTTCTCCAAGGTGGCGGCGTTGCGAGTGCCCGATGAAGATAACTTTGCGTCAGATTGCCGTGTTCGAAGCCGTCGCCCGGACCGGCAGCGTCGCGGGCGCGGCGGAGGAGATCGGGCTTAGCCCGTCCGCCGCCAGCATGTCGCTCAAGGATTTCGAAACCCATCTCGGCATCCGCCTTTTCGCCCGGTCAGGACGCCGTCTGCGGCTGACGGATCAGGGGCGCCCGATGCTGGAAATGGCGCGGCGGGTGCTGGTGCAGGTTTCCGATATGGAAGCGCTCTCTTTGCCGGAGGAGGTGCGCGGCCGCCTGCGGATCGGCGCGGTTGCGCCCGTCGCCAACTATGTGCTGCCGCGCCTGTGCGCCACATTCATGCGCCGTCATCCCGGCGTGCGGATGGAATTGCGCGTGCTGCCGTCGCAGGATGTGATGGAAGGCGTGCGCAACATGGCGCTCGACATCGGCATCGTCGGATCGCCCGTCAATTCCAGCTATCTGGAGGCGCAGCCCTGGATGCGGGATTCGCTCGCCGTGTGCGCCCCGCCGGGGCATCCGCTCGCGGAACAGGGGGAAACGCCGCTCGCCGCCCTGGCGGACGAAGCCTGGATTCTCGAAAAGACGCAATCGAGCGAGCGCATCTCCTTCACCGTTGAAGCGCTCAAATATCTGAACTCGCTCAACATCGTGCTGGAAGCGGACAGCGTGGAGGCGATCAAGCGCGCCGTGCGCGACGGCGCTGGCCTTGCCTGCCTGTCGCGTCTGGCGGTGGAGGAGGAAGCGGCGCGCGGCGAACTCAGCCTGCTCGACATTCCCGAACTGCGCTTCACCCGCATCGTCAGCCTGGTCAGCCGCCGCGACACGCAGCAGCCCGCCGCCGCCCGCGCGTTCCACGCCTTCGCTTCGCAACTGGCGGAAGTGTGATCGTCAGTTTTTCTGATGTATCGCGTCGAATATTCGAAATGGTGGAAATGACCGCAAGGGCCTAGTCCTTCTCCAGCACTGCCGCGCGCAGAAGAGGAGAGAGAAGTGAAGGCCGTCATCTGCCCCGACTTTGCGCCGGTCGACGCGCTGACCTGCGGTGATTTTCCCGCGCCGCAGGCCGGGCCGGGCGAGCTGGTCATCAATGTCGCCGCCGCAGGAGTCAATTATCCCGACGTGCTCATCGTCCAGGGCAAATATCAGACCAAGCCCGCTTTGCCATTCGTTCCGGGCAGCGAGGCGGCCGGGCATGTCGCCGCCGTTGGCGAAGGCGTGCAGGGCTTTGCCGCCGGTGACCGGGTGGCGGCATTCACAGGCAGCGGCAGCTTCGCCGAACAGGTCCGCGTCCCCGCGACGCAGGCATGGCCGGTGCCCGGCGCGGTTGACCTGCATGTCGCGGCGGGCATCTCCATCACCTATGGCACATCCTATCATGCGTTGAAGGATCGCGGCCAGTTGAAGCCGGGCGAGACTTTGCTGGTGCTGGGCGCTGGCGGCGGCGTGGGCCTGACGGCGGTGGAACTGGGCAAGCTGATGGGCGCGCGCGTCATCGCCGCCGCCTCCAGCGCCGAAAAGCTGGCGCTTGCCAAACAGCAGGGGGCCGACGAACTGATCGACTATGCGCGGGAGGATCTGCGCGAACGGGTGAAGGCGCTGACGGGCGGCCAGGGAGTGGACGTCGTCTATGACCCCGTGGGCGGCCCCATGAACCTGACCGCGATCAAGAGCCTCGCCTGGGGCGGGCGGCTTCTGGTCATCGGCTTTGCGGGCGGCGAAATCCCGTCCATCCCCGCCAACCTGCTGCTGCTGAAAAGCGCCTCGGCCGTCGGCGTCCTGTGGGGCAACACCGTCCGCGCCGATCCGGCACGGCAGGGGGCCAACATGCGCCAGCTTCTCGACTGGCTGGCGCAGGGCAAGCTGCGCCCGGTGATCGACAGGCGTTTCGCCATGCCGGACATCGTCGCGGCGCTCCAACATCTCGAAGCACGCAAGGTCAAGGGCAAGGTGCTGCTGACCATCGCGCCCGAAGCCTGACAAAGCAGGAAAATCATCATGTCCCAAACCGTGACCTACAGCGTTCAGGACGGCATCGCCGAAGCCCTGATCGACAATCCGCCGGTCAACGCCACCTCCGCCAGCGTGCGGCAGGGCCTTGCCGAAGCGATCCGGGCGATGGAGGCCGACCCCTCCGTCAAGGCGCTGGTCGTGCGTTGCGCGGGCAAGACCTTCATCGCGGGCGCGGACATCAAGGAATTCGGCAAGCCCATGGCCGATCCCGGCCTGCCCGAAGTCATGGCGATGATGGACAGGGCGTCCAAGCCGATCATCGCCGCCGTGCATGGAACGGTGCTTGGCGGCGGGTTCGAAGTCGCGCTCGCCTGCCACTATCGCATCGCGGACAAGGATACGCGGTTCGGCTTTCCCGAAGTCAAGCTTGGCCTCATGCCCGGCGGCGGCGGGACGCAGCGCACGCCCCGCCTCGCGGGCTTGGCGGCGGCGCTTCCCCTCCTGACCGAGGGCAATCAGATCGGCGCGGACAAGGCGCTGGCCTCCAACCTGATCGACGCCATCGCGCAGGGCGGCGATCTTGCCGCAGAGGCGCGCGCCTTCGCCGGACAGCTCGCCGCCCAGGGCAAGGGACCACGCAGCGCCGCCGCCTTGCCCATGCCCGCCGACGATCCGGCCCTGTTCAAGGAAACACGAAAGACACTGGCCCGGAAAATGCGCGGCCAGACGGCGCCGCTCCGCGCTCTGGAGGCCGTGCGCCTTGGCTATGAACTGCCTTTCGACGAAGCGGTGAAGCGCGAGCTGGCCATCTTCCGCGAGTGCATGGCAGGCCCGCAGTCCAAGGCCCTGCGCCACCTGTTCGCCGCCGAGCGGGAGGTCGCCCGCATCCCCGGCCTGCCAGCGGACACGCCCGTCCGCGACATAGAGCGCGCGGGCGTCATCGGACTTGGCGTGATGGGGCGCGGCATCATGATGGCGCTGGCCAGTGCCGGGCTGCCGGTCGTCGCCATCGGCCTTGACCAGAGCCATATCGACGCCGCGATGAAGGCGATCGCCAAAATCTGGTCCTCGTCGGTCGCCAAGGGCAGCATGACGCAGGAGGCGATGGACAAGCGGCTGGCGCTCATCACCACCAGCGACGATCCGCGCGACCTGTCCGCCACGCAACTGGTGATAGAGGCCGTGACCGAGGATCTGGAGATCAAGAAGGCGGTCTTCGCCACGCTGGGCCAGGTGACGCAGCCCGGCACCATATTGGCGTCCAACACCAGCTTCCTCAACATCGACACGCTGGCGCAGGCATCGGGCCGGGCGGAAGATGTGTGCGGCATGCACTTCTTCAACCCCGCCCATGTCATGCGCCTGCTGGAAAATGTCCGCGCGGGCCAGACCGCCCCCGAAATCGTGGCGACGATCATGGCGCTGGGCAAGCGCATCGGCAAGCTGCCGGTCCTGTCGGGCGTGTGCGACGGCTTCATCGTCAACCGCATGCTGTCGAAGCGTTCGCGCGAAGGCTTCTTCCTGGTCGAGGAGGGCGCGAAGCCCGCCGATATCGACAAGGTGCTTCTGTCCTACGGCTTTCCCATGGGCCCCTTCGCGCTGGGCGACCTTGCCGGGCTGGACGTGCAGGCCGCCGCGCGCAAGGCCCGCGCTGCGTCGGCGACGGAACGCGAACTGCGCGCCGATTTCGTGGAGCAGATGGTCGCCGAAGGGCGGCTGGGGCAGAAGACCGGATCGGGCTGGTACAGCTATGATGAAAATCGCAAGGCCAGCCCCAATCCGCTGACGGACCAGATGATCGCCGCCCATGCGCAGCGCCACGGCCTCACCCTGCGAGAGATTGGCGAGGAGGAGATCAGGGAAAGGCTGCTCTACGCCATGGTGAACGAAGGCGCGAAGCTGCTGGGCGAAGGCATCGTGCCGCGCCCGCAGGAAATCGACGTCGCCATGGTGAACGGTCTTGGCTGGCCCGGCTATACCGGCGGCCCGATGCACTGGGCGGACCAGATCGGGCTGGACAAAGTGCTGGCGACGATCGAGCGGTTTCGGGAGCAGCAGGGCGACGCCTATTGGACGCCCGCGCCCCTGCTCGCCCAATATGCGGGCGAGGGCAGGGGCTTCTACGCATGAGCTACGATCCCAACCCCCGGACCGCCGGTCTGCTGGCGCGGCTGCGCGCCTTCATGGACGAACATATCTATCCCAATGAGAAAGCCTATTATGACGAAGTCGCCACCGGCGACCGCTGGGCGCATGTCACGCTGATCGACCGGCTGAAGCCGCTGGCGAAGGAAGCAGGCCTGTGGAACCTCTTCCTGCCCGAAAGCACGCATGGCGCTGGCCTCACCAATCTGGAATATGCGCCGCTGTGCGAGGAAATGGGCCGCGTCCACTGGTGCCCCGCCGTGTTCAACTGCGCCGCGCCGGACACGGGCAATATGGAAACGCTCGAACGCTTCGGCACGGCCGAACATAAGGAACGCTGGCTGAAACCGATGCTGGCGGGCGAGATGCGCTCCGCCTTCGCGATGACGGAGCCGGGCGTCGCCTCTTCGGACGCGACCAATATCGAAAGCTCGATCGTGCGCGATGGCGGCGACTATGTCATCAACGGCCGCAAATGGTGGATTTCGGGCATGGGCGAAGCGGACTGCGCGTTCATGATTTTCATGGGCAAGACCGATCCGGCAGCGCCCAAGCACAAGCAGCAGTCGATGATCCTGGTGCCGCGCGATACGCCCGGCATCACCGTGGTCCGCCCGATGACCGTCCTGGGCTATGACGACGCGCCCCACGGCCATATGGAAATCATCTTCGACAATGTCCGTGTGCCCGCCTCCAACATGCTGCTGGGCGAAGGGCGCGGCTTCGAAATCGCGCAGGCGCGGCTTGGCCCCGGCCGCATCCATCACTGCATGCGCATGATCGGCATGGCGGAACGCGCGCTCGAAGCCATGTGCCGCCGGGTGAAAAGCCGCGTCGCCTTCGGCAAGCCGCTGGCCGAGCAGGGCGTCATCATCGAACGCATCGCCAACAGCCGCATCATGATCGATCAGGCGCGGCTGCTGACGCTTCACGCCGCGTACCGCATGGACACTGTGGGTAACAAGGAAGCAAAAGCGGAGATCGCGATGATCAAGGTCGCCGCGCCCAACATGGCCTGCCAGGTCATCGACTGGGCGATGCAGGCGCATGGCGCCGCGGGCATCAGTCAGGATTTCTTCCTCGCCAGCTACTATGCCCATGCCCGCAAGATCCGCTTCGCCGATGGCCCGGACGAGGTGCACCGCCACCAGCTTGGCCGCCTCGAACTTGCAAAATATGGCTGACGTCCGCGCGCTCGACACGGCGCGCCTTTCGCCCTGGCTGCGCGATCATGTGCCCGGCGCGGCGGGGACCATCAGCGCGGAGAAATTTCCCGGCGGCCAGTCCAACCCGACCTATCTGCTGTCGGTCGACGGCGCGCCGCGCTTCGTCCTGCGCCGCAAGCCGGACGGGGTGCTGCTGCCCTCGGCCCACGCCATCGAACGGGAATATCGCGTGACCGGCGCGCTCCAGCATATGGGAGTGCCCGTCGCCCGCCCGCTGGCCTTGTGCGATGATGGCGCGATCGTGGGCACGCCTTTCTTCATCATGGCCTATGTGGACGGCCGCAATTTCTGGGACGCGCGGCTGCCGGGTCTTTCGCCGGTCGATCGCGCCGCCATTTATGACGAGATGAACCGCGTCCTCGCCGTGCTCCATGCGATCGAACCGGCCGATGCCGGGCTTTCCGATTTCGGCCGCCCCGGCAATTATTTCGCGCGGCAGGTGGCGCGCTGGACCCGGCAATATCGCGCCACCCAGACGCAGCGGATCGATGCGATGGAGCGGCTGATCGACTGGCTGCCCGCCCATGATCCGGGGCTGGAGGCAAGCCGCATCGTCCATGGCGACTATCGCAACGACAATCTGATCTTCGCGCCGGACGCGCCCCGCATCGCCGCCGTGCTGGACTGGGAGCTTTCGACCCTTGGCCATCCCCTTGCCGACCTGGCCCAGCATCTCATGGCGTGGCGGGTGCCCGGCGAAGCTTATCGCGGCCTTTCGGACGCTGACCTTCCAGCGCTCGGCATCCCGTCCGAAGCCGACTATCTGCGTCGCTATGCCGAACGCGGCGGGGCGGGAGAGATCGATCCGCTGCACTGGCGCTATGCGCTCGCCTTTGCGCTGTTCCGCAATGCAGCCATCCGGCAGGGCGTCTACCGCCGGGCGATGGACGGCAACGCATCGAATGAGGCCGCCGCCCTCCACGGCGCGCGCGCGGCGGAGATTGCGGGTCTCGGCTGGCGCATCGCAAGCGGCGAAGACGATGCCCGGCTCTAGCGCACCCGGCCCGCCACGCCTCGGCGGCCATCTGGGGCTGAGCAGTCCCGACGCTCCGCTGCTCGTGCATCTTGGCTGCTCCCCCGCTCCGCTGGATCAGATCAATGCGCTGGCCGCGCATGGCTTTGCCGGGGTGCAGGACCTCTTCATGAAGATGCGCCCGCCGCAGGAGCAGGCGGCCATGGCGGCCCGCATGAAGCAGCACGGCCTGGTCCTGAGCAGCATCGGCGGCGACCCGTTCCATTGGAACACGCCGCTCTGGAGCCGCACCGATGACGCCGCCGTGCAGATGCAGGCGGACAGCATTCGTGAAAGCGCCGCCATCGCCCGCTGCTTCGGCGGGGCAGGGGCGGTCTGCGTCGCCGGGCTCGACCCCGATCGCGCCATGGCCAGCCAGTTGACGGCCATGGCGGAAAATCTGAAGCGCGCCGCTGTGCAGGCGGCAGAGGCGGGGCTGGTCCTGCTGATCGAACCGATCGCGCCCGCGCGCATCCCCGGCATGCTGCTGGACCGGATCGAACCGGCGATGGAGATCGTCCATGCCGTCGCCATGCCTTCGGTGCGGCTGCTGTTCGACATCGGCCATGTCGCGATGATGGGCCACGCCGTCGCCGATGCGCTGCGGCAATGCGCCAGCGCGATCGGCCTGATCCAGGCCGCCGACATCCCGGATCGCGTCGATATCGGCCTCGGCACGCTCGACTGGCAAGCGATCCTCGCCGCCATCCGGGCCATCGGCTATGCCGGAATCCTGGAACTTGAATATGAACCCGCCGATCAGACGGCGGCAGGGGAAGCCGCCATGCTGACGCGGCTAGGGGCAACGCTGGATATGTCCTGGCGCGTCAGCGCACCGGCACCGTCAGCTTCGTCGTCGTCCGGGTGAGCGGATAGCGCTTGCCGTTCCACAGGAAATCGCCCGGCAGGTCCTTGGGACGGCGTATCTCCACTTTCCACGTGCCGCCCGCCTTTTGGTAGCGGACGCTGACCGGGCCTGAGGGCGTTGCGGCGGTGGCGTGCAACTGGCGGAGCGAACCCGGCGCGGGTTCCACCTTCAACCGGGCATAGCCCGGCGCATCGGGTCCGATGCCCGCGACGATACCCAGCAGATCGGCGGTCGGATGCGCGCTCCACGCATGGCTGTCGGACCGGGTCGACATGGCCTGTCCCCCCTGTACCGAACCGTCCCGTTCCTCCGGCCAGGTTGTATAGTTCAGCTTCAAAAGGTCGCGCCATGTGTCGAGCAAGGCCAGATACCGGCGGCTTTCGCCCGCATGGACCAGCGCCTGCGCCAGATACCAGGCGAAATAATAGCTGACCTGCGTAATGCCCTCCGGCGCGTCGATCCCTTTCCCCGGCGCAACGATTTTATCGATGATCCCCCGCGCTTCTTCCCTGGACGCCACATCGTAGAGGATGGCGAGGGCGTTCATATGCTGGCTGAACCGGCCGCCGTCGGGATTGTCGGCGAACAGGCCGCGCGCCGGGACCCAGCAATGCTGGCGGATCGCCGCTTTCACCTGCTGGGCCATTCCGCCATATCGCTGCCCATTCGCCGCATCGCCGAACGCCGCCTCGATCGCCGCGCCCTGCTGCAACGCGCCCAGCCACAGCGCGCTCATCAGGCAGCTTTCCTGCCCTTCCTTGCTGTAGGAAGGGAAGATGTCCCGGTCGGTGGCGGGCTGGCCCACCCAATCGATGAAGTTCCATTGCGGGTTCTTCTTCAACAGCCCCGCAGACGTCTGATAGGGCTTGAACCAGTCGATGATCTGCCGCATCCGGCCGATATTGCGCACGATCGGCGCTGGATCGGGCTGGCGCATCCGCCAATCGTCCAGCATCCCGACCCACAAAAGCGCGAACGGCGCGATGACATTATTGCCGCGCGTCGGCCATGCGCCCTCGATCAGCCCGCCATCCACATTCGACGCGGCGAAAGCATCGATCGCCTGCTCCGCCAGCCGGGGATCGCCCGCCACGGCGTAGGAGATCAACATTTGCAGCCGCGTGTCCCCCGCATATTGCAGCTGCTCCCAATAGGCGGTGTCCATATAGGTTTCGTGTGCATCGATGCGGGCCGTGCGCCAGCCGATGTCGAAGATTTTCTGGAGCTGCGGATCATCGCTGGAAAACTGCCCCACCTGCTCGAAGGGATAGCCGGTTTCGAAAGCGCGCAATCCTTGCAGCGTCAGCGGTTGGTCCGCCGTCTCCACCGTGATTTCGGCAAAGCGCCATGTCCGCCACCAAAGCGGCGCGAAACGGCGCGGCTGGCCATCGGCGATGAATATGTCCCAAATGCCTATTGGCTTGCGGTCGCCGATCAGGTTGCGATCGCCCTTGCGCTTCTTCTCGTCATACAGCGCTTCGGCCCACAGCATCTTGATCCTGGCCCCGCGCCCGCCAGTGACGGACAGTTCGGGATAGGCCGCCACCATCGCGTCGCGCTGGATCAGCAGGGTCGCCTTGCTGTTGGCCGGGATCGTCACCGGCCTGCCGGGGAAAGCCATGGCGGCGGGCAGGCCGGTGCGCACGACCTTGCCCGCCGGGACCGGCACATGGCTTTGTTGCGGCAGCCGGTCAGCGACCAATGTGCGCCCGGCGGCTTGCGGAGCGGGAACGGCGTCCTGCCACCCACCCCCCTTTTCCTGCGCTCCGGCAAAGTCGAACTCCGCCTTCGATGCGTCGATGGTTTCGGGATTGCCGGCGACATAATACCAGTTCTTCACCTGCCGCCATCCATTGGCGAAACCGCGCCCCGCGTCGCGCTTGACGCGCCAGCCGGGCGTGCCGGTGCCGATGGCGGGCCCCTCCTGACCGGCGATCAGGCGAAAGCCGGTGGCGACGCTTTGCTGGAAAAGAGGCGCGGTGCTGGTGAAAAGGGATGCGCCCTGCGCCGCCGTGACTTGCGCCGGCGTCGCATCGCGGGGGAGGGAGAGCGGCTTGACCCCGTTCCATACCGTCGCGGCGATGACGTTGCCGCCGCGTTGCAGGAAGGGGGCAAGGTCGATGCTCTCTTCCCGCCAGTGATCGATGTCCCCCGCCGAAGGCCCGGACGCCACGCGGCGGCCGTTCACATACAGGATGAAGCGGTTGTCGGCGGTCACGCGCACGGGAAAGCTGGGGGGCCTGGCCTTGAGGTCAAAGGCGCGGCGGAAGTGAAGGACGATAGGGCGCGCCTCTGGCCCTGCCTCCGGATGACTGATCCAACCTTGCGCGCTATCCGCCTGGGCAAGGACCGGAGGCGCCGCCATCAGCAGCAGCGCCGCCGCGGCAAGGGCATGGAATTTCATCATCTTCTCCACTCAGGTCAGGATCGATCATCATTTTTGATTAGATGTGATCATTAGACCTGGATGGGAGCAGTTGTCACCCGAAAGTGGCGCGCATGGCCGTCAGTCTCGTCCCGTCGCGCCAGAAGCGCTGCTGGTGCAGCCATCCTGCCGCCCCTTCGCGCTCCAGCCCACGGCATTTTCCAGCATCTTCACATAGGCCGGGTCGGAATAGGCCTCCGGCCGGTGCCCGATGGCCGAATAGAAGACCCGGCCCCTGCCCATGCAGCGGGTCCAGGCGATCGGATGATCCCCGCCCATGCGCAGGTCCTGCCCGCCCATGCCTTTGGGGCTATAGCTCCGTTCGTCCAGCGTCGCGATAATGGCCGACCCGCTGGCGCGGGGATTGTTCTTGAAGGAATACCATTCGTCCTTCATCGTCCATTCCGGCGGAAGTCCCTGGCCGACCGGGCCTTCCCTGTCCTCCACGACGATGCGTGCGTCCTGGAACTGCGGGCCCATGGGATGTCCCGCAAAGCGCGCTCCGATCAGATCATCGGCATACCAGTCCCAAAAGGTCGCGGGATCACCGGCCGAACCATGGACGGCCACGAAGCCGCCGCCGCGCTTCAGGAAATGTTGGAGCGCCTTGCGCTGGGACAGCGTCAGCACGTCGCCGCTGACATTGTTCCAGATCACGGCATCGAATTGCGCAAGCGTCTTGGGATGGATCGCGCCGCCCTTGTCCGTCGCTGCGATGGCCCAGCCCTTGCGCTTCGCCATCGCGAAAAACGCCTCATGCGCGGCATCCACCGAAGGACCGTCGCGATAGCCCGTCATCTTCTCGAACAGCAGGATGCGGGGCTTGCCCCTGGGCAGGTCGAACACCGGCCGGTCATTGTCATAACGCGCGCAGCGGGCCTGCCGGTCGGAGGCGGTGACGGGCAGGAGCTTGAGCTTCCGGTCGATCGCCGCAAGCTGAGCGCCATTGAGGCGCAGGAAGCTCCCCGCATCCTTGAGCGTCAGGATGGAAGCGAAGCTGGGCGCGGTCGTGCCGCGGAACATGGGCGGCATCTTGGCGATCGCGCCGGGCGCTTCGCTTTCCACCACGGCGTGCGCGGCCGGGCTCAGCAATATGTCGATCAGCGGAGAGCCGAGGGAAAAGGGCATGTCGCGCAGCGGGCAGTCCGTCACCGCCGCCGCCGACGACGCCGCCGATGCAGGCGCCGGACCGAGCGTCAGCGCCATCAAGGCTGCTATGCCATGAATGATAGTTGATCTGCGCACAGGGCATCCTTGATTGCTTTTCTATTTGTACGAGTATATCCGCAACCAATGCTCGTCAACCTGGGACGTCCAGCGGGGCGGAAGCCCGCCTAAGAAAATCACCCGCCGTCCCCCCGGCAAGATGGAGAATGCCGCATGATCAGGTCGCTAGTTCAGTTCGTAGAAAATGGCACGCGCGGCGTCCTCGCGCTCGATGCCGAAGGCCAGGCGCGCCGGTTGCACTCGACGCCATCGGTCCGCGCGCTGGCGGACGATGCGATCGCCGCGAAAAGCACACTGGCCGCGCTGGCGGCCGATCGGCTTGGCGATCCGATGACGCTCGACGGCCTCGTCTTCCTGCCGCCGGTCGACCATGACGATCCTGCTCATCTGCTGATTTCCGGCACCGGCCTTACCCATCTCGGTTCCGCCGAAGGGCGCGACAAGATGCACAAGGCCGCCGCCGCGGGCCACGCCACCGACAGCATGCGCATGTTCCTGATGGGCGAGGAAGGCGGCAAGCCTGCGCCCGGCCAGGAAGGCGTACAGCCCGAATGGTTCTACAAGGGCGACGGGTCGATCCTGATCGGTTCCGAAACGCCGATCGCCATGCCCGGCTTCGCCACCGATGGCAGCGAGGAACCGGAAATCGCGGGCATCTATTATGTCGGGCCGGATGGTACGCCTTTCCGCCTGGGCTATGCCATCGGCAACGAATTTTCCGATCATGTGATGGAGCGGGTCAATTATCTCTTCCTCGCCCACAGCAAGCTGCGGCAGGCGGCGCTGGGGCCGGAACTTCTGCTGGGCGAACTGCCGGGCAACGTGCGGGGAAACAGCCGCATCCTGCGCGACGGCAAGACGCTCTGGGAAAAGCCGTTCCTGTCGGGCGAAAAGAATATGTCCCACAGCATCGCCAATCTGGAACATCATCATTTCAAATATGGGCAGTTCCGGCGGCCCGGCGACGTCCACATCCATTTCTTCGGCACCGCCACCCTGTCCTTCGCCGACCAGATCGAAACGCGGGAAGGCGATGTGTTCGAAATATCGGCCGACTGCTTTACCCTGCCGCTCCGCAACCAGCTTGTGCGCAAGCCCGGCGAGGGGCTGAGGGTGGTGAGCGTGCTCTGACCGGCCGTCACGGCAAGGCCGTGCGGCCTGGCAAGGTCCGCGCCTGCCGCCCCGTTCAGCGCGTGGGCGGATGGCGCTTTGCTTGACGGGGTTTCGGGGGCGTGGAAAACATGGCGCCATGAATGACCCCGTAAAAGCCGGAGAGCCGAAAACGCCTCGGCGTCCTGGGCGGCCGCGCAGCCTTGAAATAGATCAGATCATCGACGCTGCGTTGGATCTGGGGCTGGAATCGCTGACGATGGGCCGGGTGGCGGACAGGCTGGGCGTGGTGAAGGCGGCGCTCTACAATTATGTCGCCACCCGCGAAGAACTGGTGATGCTCGCCGCCGCCCGCGCGGCGGGGATGCACCCCTTCCCGGAAGATGAGGGACAGTCCTGGAAAGACTATGCGCTGGACCATGCGCGGGCCCTGTTCGAACTGCTGACCGGCGACGCTCAGCTGCTGATCTCCTACATGACGGGCGGGATGGGGCAGCTTGCCAGCGCCGACCGGACGGAAGCATGGTTGCGGGCCATGACGAAGCGCGGCTTTACCGCCGATGAGGCGATCCGTCTGCTGCAATCCATCGGCTATCTGGTGGTGGGCGCGGCGGCCAGCGCCCTGCACGCCAAGGCGGCTGCGACTCCAGAGGATGAGGCCCGCGCAATCCTGCGCAAGCGCGGCGCGCATGAATTGCCACTGCTGCGTGCCGCTCTTGAAAGCGCTTCGGAGCGATCAGCGCCGGGCAATTGGGAACGTGCGCTGATGATCATTCTGGACGGCAGCATGCCCAAAGCGGCGGCGGATTAGCGCCTGAGCGTTCAGTAAATCCGGGCCAAAGCGCTATGCTCAGACCTGCCGCGCCGGGCATAATCTGTCATTCCCAACCGGCATAGCATACGGCCAAACTTGCTCCTTTCATCGCCAGGAGCGCTCTGCCTATCCTGATCCAGACCCGGATTTGGATGCCTGACGGCAACTGGGAACAAGCCAAAAAGGCGGCAAATGATCCGGGCAACAGGGGAGAGGAACCATGAGCCTCAATCATCGGCAGGCCAGTCTGTTTTTGGGCGTCGCCGCCGCCGCCATTGCACCGGCATTCATTTCACCCGCCGCAGCGCAACAGCAGAGCGCAGCGGCGATCAAGGACGTCGACATCATCGTCACGGCGCAGCGCCGCGAGGAACGTGCGCAGGACGTGCCCATCGTCGTCAATGTGTTTTCGGCGCAGCGTCTGGAGGAACTGGACGTCAACGAACCGCAGGACCTTTACGGCACCGTTCCTTCGCTGGTTGTCGGAACGCAGGGCAATGCTTCCAGAGAGGCGCAGAATTTTGCCATTCGCGGACAGGCGACCGGCTATCAATCCTCGCCAGCGGTGATCATCTACATGAACGAAGTGCCTTTGCCTGCGGTTGGGGGAGGACTTCAAGGCGGGCCGGGCCTGATGGTCGACCTGGAAAATGTGCAAGTGCTGTCAGGGCCGCAGGGCACTTTGTTCGGCCGCAACACTACGGGCGGCGCTGTCCTCTACTCACCGCGCAAGCCCACCAATGCATTTGAAGGTTATCTGGAAGGAACAGCGGGCAATTATAACCTGTGGGGCGTGGAAGGCGCGCTCAACATCCCGGTGATCGACGACAAGCTGATGATCCGCGCCGTGGGCGCTTTCCAGGACCGTCGCGGTTTCACCAAGGACATCGTCTGGAACAAATGGCGCGACGATACGCACTGGTATTCGGGCCGGCTCGGCATAACGCTGAAACCCTTCGAAGGCGTCGAAAATTACCTGATGCTCTATGGGTCGAAGTCCTCCAACAATGGCACCGGGCACATTCATGAAGGCTTCAATATAGCCAGAATGCAGTCGCTGGGCCTTTGCTTCGAAGCGCCCGTTCCGGGCCTCAATTTCAGTTGCGGCGTCTATCAGGCGCAGTCTGATATTGCGGAAGATATCGGCCCGCGACGGACGCGGCTGAATGCCGATGTCTACAGCAGGATCAAATTGTGGGGCGCAATCAACACCACCACGATCGAGCTGAACGATGCTGTGACGCTGAAGAACATCTTCAGTTACCAACGGCAAATCGTGGACAATGCGTTCGATCAGGATGGAACGCCGATCCAGCAATATGGCGCGCAGCAGGATGCGGCTCTGCCTGACTTCCCCGTTCCGGGGCTGATCGAATATGGCGTTCCCTCCGCCTTTTTCGGGCTCAATCCGAACCAGATCTACCAAAATGGCGGCGATATCGTCAGGCCGGATGGCAATCGGCAGATCACCGAGGAGTTGCAGCTTCAAGGCCATTTGCTGGACAACAGGCTTCAATTCACGGCGGGCGCCTTTTACTTCGAAAACAAGAATGCCGGGCGCAGCCAGACGGCTGAGGTGCAATTCTGTCCCGCCGCGGCCACTGGCCTCAGCGCCATTTGCCCGGTCCGCGTCAGTGAAGGAGGCACGTTCAAGGAGCGGTCCAAGGCGATCTATGCTCAAACGACGCTGGACCTTGGCGCGCTGGCGCCGCAGATGGAAACTCTCCGCCTGACCACCGGCATCCGCTACACCTGGGATGACATCAGGGCGTCGGTGAACCGCGCCTTCGCCAGCAATGCGCGGCTGAAAACCGATGCGGCGACCTGGACCGTGGGGCTGGACTATCATCCGGTCGACAACCTCATGCTCTATGGGAAGGTCAGCCGGGGATATAAGGCGGGAGGCATTCTGGATGCAGCCGTCTTCGCCGAAAAGCTGACGTTCGCGCCGGAAAAGCTGATGACGTACGAAACCGGGTTCAAGTCCGACTGGCAGCTTGGCGGCATGCCGCTCCGGTTCAACGCCACTTATTATTTCTCGGACTATTCGAATATCCAGCGGCCAACCGGCGACTTCAATCCCGACGCGGACCCCTTGACGCCAGGCGATCAGGGCCTGCCCGGCGCCCAGGTGCTGGGCGCATCGGCACATATCCAGGGCCTGGAGATTGAAACGTCCATCCGGCCCGCCAAGGGCGTGGAGATTGGCGGAACGGTCAGCCATACCGACGCCGA
This sequence comes from Sphingobium sp. DC-2, assembly GCF_000722555.1. Lineage (NCBI taxonomy): Bacteria > Pseudomonadati > Pseudomonadota > Alphaproteobacteria > Sphingomonadales > Sphingobiaceae > Sphingobium > Sphingobium sp. DC-2. Next base: position 72,194 of record NZ_JNAC01000043.1, read on the forward strand.
TTACACCAAGTTCGAATATCTGGTGACAGGCGGTCCGGGCGGCGGTCCGTTTCCCGGCTGCAACGGCACGGTTCTCCCCGGCCAGGTGGCTGACCTAAGCTGCCGTCCGTTTCAGTTCGTCACGAACTGGATCTACAACATCTCTGGCTCCGTCGAAATTCCGATGCCGGAAGATGCCGGCAAGCTGTCACTCTACATGAACTATTCGCATGTCAGCAGGCAGCCGACCTCGCCTCTGCATGACGACAGCACCGAACCGGGATCGATATTGGAACCATTTGGCCTTCTGAACGCGTCACTTAGCTGGCGCAATATCGGAAGGAGCGGATTGGACGCGACGCTGTTCGTCAACAATCTGCTGAACAAGCTTTACCGGGTCAGCAACTCCAACGTCTACAATGACTTGCTTGTCGCATCATCGCTTTATGGCGAACCGAGGATGTGGGGTTTGAAGCTGCGTTACAGCTTTGGCAAATGAAAGAAAGAGGGTGCCGCCAATAATAAATGACCAATGGTCAAAAACTATTGCGGCACCCCTTTTTCCTATGTAGGATCAGCTTAAAGCCCCCGGAATCATGAGGGGCTCCGCCATAGGAAGAGGAGCCTGGTGAATGGCATCCGCCGTCCATCTATCCACGCGCCGGCAATTTCTCCGCTGGTCGGCGCTGCTGCCCGCGATCAGCGTAGCCGGGCCGCTCGCGGCGCAGGAGGTCTGCGCCGACCCCAGGAAAAATCTCCAGCAGAGCCTGCGCAGGTCGCTCGGCTATCAGGAAATCTCCAATGATCCGAAGCGGGTCTGCGGAGGATGCGCCTTCTTCACGGCGGATGGCGCATCTTCCTGCGGGAAATGCCAGTTGCTGAGCGGCGGGATCGTCACCTCGCGCAGCGTTTGCACCAGCTGGGCCGGGAAGTCCTGATATGCGCAGCGGCGATCGGCCAGAAAGGCGGATCAGCCGCCTCCGCAACAGCAGGCTATATGGCGCCACGCTATGCCTGCTCATTCCGGTCGCGCCCGCGTTCAGCGCCTCGCCGGAAACCGGCGGCACCATCGGGCTTGTCCTGACCAGTTGGCGTCCTGCCCTTTATGAGACCCCCGGCGCGAAGGAGGAGTGCCCGTCGGGCCTGCAAGTGTCCGAGGACATTCAGAATGAGAAGACGCCCGGCGCGGCGGAGCGGCTGGCCAAATTCGGCTTCCCGCTCAATCGTGGCCCCAATGGCGAACTGGCCGCCTATGCGCCGATGAAGGTCGAAGACCCGATCCCCTTCCGCGAATTGCAGACGAAGAACGGCTTCGGCCTCAATCTGGACGGCACAAGCGACGGCCGCGCCACCGCCAAAAGCTGCACGCATGAGAAGTTCCGCACCCCGGAGGGCGTTGCGGCCGACAATCAGCTCGCCCGCGTGCTGGGCTGCACCATTGGCTGGCGCGCCAGCGGCTTCAACGTCGAATTTGCCGCGCGCGAATTTGCAAGCTCCTCGGTCAACCGCATCCTCGTCGAGATTTCGGGCGTCGATGACGAGCGCAACGACCCCGATGTCGAAATCAGGATCTACAAGGGGCTGGACGGACTGGTCGCGACCGGCGATGGCAAGTTCCTCCCCGGCACGAACCAGCGGATCGACAACCGCTTTCCGCGCTACATGCACCAGACGCGCGGCAAGATCGCCGATGGCGTCCTGACGAGTGACCCGATCCCATTGGCGAACCTGCCGCTCCTGTGGGTGGCGAACCCAGGCGAGCGGAAGTTCCGTGACCTCCAGTTGAAGCTGAAACTCACCGATATGGGAGCCGAGGGGATCGTCAGCGGCTATGAGGATCTGCGCATCTGGTGGAACAATTACAGCCGGGGCATGAATTCCCATGGCGGCATCGGCAACTATAGTTCCGCCCAGCTCTACCGCGCCGCCCACCGCCATGCCGATGGCTATCCCGATCCCAAGACCGGTCAATGCACCGCGATTTCCGCCGCTTACAGGGTGGAGGCGGCGCGCGCGATGATCGCGCATCCGGCGGTGACGCAGCCGTCCACCGTCACCGCATCCAATGACAGGACCAAACCATGAGCGCGCCCGTGAAAAACTGGTCGAGGCCCGTCCGTGCGGCACTGATCGCCTTTTCCTGTCTGGCGACGGTCGGGGCCACCGGCCCGTCCTCGACCTCCGGGGGAGCGGACCCCAGCCTGCGGCTGATCAGCGTCAGCCAATATCGCAACATCCTTCAATCCGTCTTCGGCGCGGATGTTCTGTCCAAGGTCCGCTTCGCCCCCGTCAAGCGCACCGATGGCCTGCTGGCCGTGGGCAGCAGCGCCGCCGTGGTGACGCCGGGCGTCCTCGACCCGCTCGACAGCGCCGCGCGTGCCGTTGCCGAACGGGTGGTCGATCCGCTGCACCGCGACACGCTGATCCCCTGCAAGCCCGCCTCGGCGAGCAGCGCGGACGAAGCCTGCGCCCAGCGCTTTCTCTCCCGCGTGGGCCTGATGCTCTACCGCCGCCCGATGACGCAGCAGGAATTGACCGGGAAGGTCATGCTGGCGGGACGGGCCGCTGCAAGGTCGAAGGATTTCTACTCCGGCCTCGCAACCGCTCTTTCGTCCATGCTGGTGTCGCCCAATTTCCTGTTCATCCGGGAAAATGCCGAACCCGATCCCGCGCGGCCCGGCCAATGGCGGCTGGACGGCTATTCCAAGGCTTCGCGGCTCAGCTTTTTCCTGTGGGACTCCGCGCCCGACGCGGAACTGCTCGCGGCGGCTGCGCGCGGCGACCTGCACACGCCCGAAGGGTTGAAGCGGCAGGTGGAGCGCATGACCGCATCGCCGCTGCTGACGCGGGGCGCGCGGGCCTTCTTCACCGATTTCCTTGCGCTGGAAGCCTATGACAATGTCGCCAAGGACCCTGTCATCTATCCGGCCTTCACGCAGAAGGTGGCGCAGGACGCGCGCGAGCAGATACTCCGGACGATCGAGGACCATCTGATCACGCGCGGCGAGGATTATCGCGACCTGTTCACCACCCGCCGCATCATGCTGAGCGCGCCGCTCGCGGGGATTTACGGCACGCCGCTGCTGGCGGGGCCGAGCGAGTGGAAGTCCTTTGACCTGCCCGCCGACAGTCCCCGCGCAGGGCTGCTGACCCAGATCGGTTTCCTGGCGCAATATGCGCATCCCGGCCGGTCCTCCCCCACGCGCCGCGGCAAGGGCATCCGCGAAGTGCTGCTGTGCCAGCATGTCCCCGACCCGCCGCCCAATGTCGATTTTTCCATCGTGGAAGACCCGAATGCTCATTTCAGCACGGCACGCCAGCGGCTGGTCGCGCACAATACCGACCCGACCTGCCGGGGCTGTCACATGATGACCGATCCCATCGGGCTGGGCCTCGAAAAATTCGACGGCGCTGGTCAGTTCCGCGCCACGGAAAAGGGCGCGGTGATCGACACCAATGGCAATCTGGACGGAGCGGCCTTCACCGATGCGATTGGTCTGGGACGGGCGCTGCGTGACAATCCGACGCTGAAATCCTGCATTTCCAACCGCCTCTACGCCTTTGGCGTGGGCCGCCCGCTGACCGAGCAGGAGAGCGAGGTTGTCGAGCAGTTCCCGGCGGTCCTCGACAAGAGCGGCTATCGTTTCAAGGACATGCTGCGCCTCGTCATTTTCAGCCCCTCCTTCTTCGCCATCAAGCCGCAAAAAGGCCCTGCGATGGCCCTTCTGACGGAGCAGAACCATGCTCATTAAAAGCAAAGACGCCACCCGGCGCGGCATATTGAAGGGCATGCTACGCGGCGGCGCTGTGGCGATGGCCCTGCCTCTGCTCGACATATTCCTCAACGATCATGGGACGGCGATGGCGGCAACCGGCGATCCGCTGCCCACGCGCTTCGGCACCTGGTTCTGGGGGCTGGGCGTCGATCACGAGATTTTCACGCCCAAGACGGTGGGCGCGAATTACGAATTGCCGCCGCAGATGGCGGCGCTGGAGAAGGTGAAGCAGCACATCAACGTCTTCACCAATTTCAACGTGTTGACGGATGGAAAGCCCAATCTGTGCCATTTCAGCGGCTGGGTCGCCCTGCGCTGCGGCGCTGCTCCCGGCGCGCGGGGCGAACTGCCCGCCGAAAGCCTGGACGTGCCGATCGCGGCGGCGATGGGCGGCGGCGTGCGCTTCCGCAGCCTGAACATGGCCGCCACCGGCGTGCCGCGCGACAGCTATTCCTTCCTGAGCGGCGACGCCATCAACCCGCCCGAAGTGTCGGTGGTCGAACTCTATCAGAAATTGTTCGGCGCTGAATTTCAGGACCCCAATTCGTCCAGCTTCACCCCCGATCCGCGCGTGCTGCTGCGCCAGAGCGCGCTGTCGAGCGTGAAGGATGAGGCGAAGGCGTTTGAAAATATGCTCGGCGCGAGCGACCGGCAGCGGCTCGACCAATATTTCACCTCCGTGCGGGAACTGGAAAAGCGCGTCGAACTGCAACTGCAAAAGCCGCCGCCAGCGCCTGCCTGCGTGGTTCCCAAGGCACCCGCTGCCGACTTGCCGGTGGGATTGGACATCGAACTGGTGACCGAGCGACACAAGGCGATGACTGACCTGCTGGTGATGGCGCTCGCCTGCAACCAGACGCGCGTGTTCAACATGGTGTTCAGCGACAGCTTCTCCGCCCTCGTCCGCAAGGGGAGCGAGCGCACGCACCACATATTGACGCATGAGGAGCCGATCGATCCGGCGACGCAGGTGCAGCCCAACGCTTCATGGTTCGTGGAGCGATCCATGGAAGCCTGGGCCTATTTCGTCGAGGCTCTGGCGAAAGTGCCGGAGGGTGACGGGACGCTGCTGGACCATAGTCTGGTCTATGCTCATTCCGACTGCGAATTCGCCAAGGTTCACTCGCTGGACGGGGTTCCCATGTTCACGGCGGGCAAGCTGGGCGGCAAGGTGAAGACCGGCATGCATATCGACGGCAATGGCGATCCCGGCACGCGGCTGGGCTATACGGTGCAGCGGCTGATGGGCGTGCCGATCGATAGCTGGGGCAACCAGTCGCTCAAGACATCACGCGAAATCGGCGAGATCGTGGCTTGATCTGGCGCGCTATCCTTTTGCTGGCCGGGGCATGGCTGGTGCCAAGCGGCGCCATCGCGGCAAAGCCCGACTTTGGCGGGGCCAATCCGCCGGTCCGGGTCCAAATGACGGAGGAAGGGCCGGTCTTCGCCACCAGGCAGGGGCGCACGCTCTATAGCTGGGCGCGGGATGATGGCACGCCGGGCAAGTCGCAATGCACGGACGAGCATTTCACCACCAACCGCATCATGGCCTTCGTCTTCCCTCTGCCTGTCGCGGCGAAGCGGCGCAGTTGCGCGGAAAAATGGCTGCCGCTCATTGCCGACAAGGGCGCGCGCACAGGCGGCGCATGGTCGCTGATCACGCGGGACGATGGGAAGCGGCAATGGGCCTATGCGGGCCATCCGCTCTATAGCTCTACCAAGGATCAGCGGCCCGGCGACGTCAACGGCAATATGGAGCGCAACGCCGATCAGGCATGGCGGCCCGCTCTCGCGCCCGCCGGATTGCCTGCGGGCCTCAAGCTGGTCCGGCGGGTCGAGGGGCTGGCGATCGCCACGGCTGACAACCGGCTGCTGTTCCGGGCGAAGGCGGGGCAGGGTGCGGCGCTCCCGCTGACGCCGTTCGCCGCGCCTGCCGTCGCGCAGAGCCGGGGGGACTGGACGGTGACCGATAGCGGCACGGGGCAGGCGCAATATGCGTTCAGGCGCGATCCGCTGTTTCTGGCTCCCGAAGGCATCAGCGACGACGCCGTGCTCCAAAGCGGCGAATGGCAGCTGGCTCTGTTCAAGGATGCCACGCCTGCCCCGCCGCACATCAGGACGGTCATGACCCTCGTCGGACAGGCTTATGCGGCTCCCAGCGGAAAGCTGCTCTACGCCTTCAACTGCAACTATGGCCCGGAGGATCTGGCATGCGACGATCCGGGCGATGCGGCGGTCTATTATTCCACCATCTGCGGATCGGGCGAGGAATGCGCGCGCCAGTGGCAGCCGCTGCTGGCGGACAAGGGCGCGCGGCCGGTGGGCGAATGGACGGTGAAGGACGTCGCCTATCCGCTGTTCACGGACGCCACTGACGTGACGTATCCGGCGGGCACGCCGCGTGTGAAGGCCTGGGCCTATAAGGGGCGGCCGGTCTACACCTTCGCCGATGAAGAGCCGGGCGAGATGCTGGGGCATGGCATGTGGTCGCTGGCGGGCTTCGGTTTCTACGCCGTCCAGGTTCCGGGCAATCATGAGACTGGCCGATGACAATGAAATTAAGGGAAGAGGGGAGCTTGATGCGATATTTCGCCAGGACTACGGCACTGTTGATAGTGGCGGTCGCGCCGGTGCTGGCCTATGCGCAACTCGCCCCGGCAGACGCCATCAAGGCGCGCATAAACGCCTATCGCGAGCTTGGCGCGTCCTTCAAGAACCTGAACGACCAGCTCAAGAGCGGCCAGCCCGCCAAGGTGATGCTGCGCCATTCCGCCAGGCAGATCCAGTCCGCGTCCAAGGCGCAATATGGCTGGTTCCCCGCAGGTTCCGGGCCAGCCACTGGCGTAAAGACCAAGGCCAAGGCCGCAATTTGGTCCGATATGGCCCTATTTCAGAGCTTGCAGAAGAAGTTCGAAAGCGAAGCCCGACTGATGGCAAAAGCGGTCGAGCAAGGTGATACTTCGCTCATTAGAAAACAGGCGGCGTCGCTGGGCCGCAGCTGCAAGGCATGCCACGACAAGTTCCGGGAGGAATCCTGATGACCGGTCATGACCTGCCCGACGCGAAGCCGGTGCGGCTGCGGATCTGGGACGCCCCCACGCGGCTGTTCCACTGGACGCTGGTGCTGCTGATCGCGGCGGCGTGGTGGACGGCGGAGGAACGGATGCTCGATTGGCACCGGCTGGCGGGCTATTGCATCGCCGCGCTGCTGCTCTTCCGCCTGATCTGGGGCTTGGTGGGCAGCGAGACCGCCCGTTTCTCCTCCTTTGTCCACGGGCCGATGGCCGTCGCCGCCTATGCGCGGGGGCGGCGTGCGCTGTCTCCGGGTCACAACCCGCTTGGCGGCTGGAGCGTGATCGCGCTGCTGGGCCTGCTCTGCATCCAACTCGTGCTGGGTACGCTGGCGGTGGACGTCGATGGCATCGAATCCGGACCCTTTTCCTATCTGGTGGACTTCGACACCGGCCGCGCGGCGGCGGAATGGCATGAATTGATCTTCAACATCTTGCTCGGCTTCATCGCCCTGCATGTGGCGGCGGTTTTCTTCTACCTTTTCTTCCGCCGCGAAAATCTGATCGGCGCAATGATATCGGGCTCGCGCAAATGGACGGGCGACCCGCCAGTGATCCGCTTTGCGCCTCTGCCCCTCGCCTTCGCCGTCATGCTGAGTTGCGCATTACTGGTGTGGATCATCATCAGCTGGTGGGGAAGGGCATGACATGGTTGGGGAGGAATTGAGCATGGACTTCAGATTTGACGGCCAGACCACCGCTGCCGAGATCGTGCGCGGCATGGACTTGGGCGGAAAGACCTTCGTCGTGACGGGCAGCTCGTCCGGCCTGGGCGTGGAAACGGCGCGCGTTCTGGCGGAGGCTGGCGCGACGGTCGTCATGGTCGGGCGTGATCCGGCGCGCAATGAACAGGCGGCCGAGCAAATCCGCGCTGAGCTTCCCGGCGCGGATCTGGCGACATTCATCGCCGACTTCGCCGATCTGGCGAGCGTGCGCTGCGTGGCGGATGAAATTCTTGCCGCCTTTCCGAAGATTGATTGCCTGATCAACAATGCGGGGTTCGTCGGCGGCCAGCTGGTGCTCACGGAGGAAGGGGTTGAGGCGCATTTCGCCATCAACCATCTCGCGCCTTTTCTCTTCACCAATCTGCTGCTGCCCGCATTGAAGGCCGCCGCGCCGTCCCGCATCGTTCTGGTCAGTTCCAACGCGCACCGCGCGCCCACTTTCGATCTTGATGACGTGAATTTTGAGCGTCGTCCTTATGATCACTGGTCCGCCTATGCGCAGTCGAAGCGCGCATCGGTGCTACATGCCGTGGCGCTCGCAAAGCGGCTGGAGGGAACCGGCGTCACCGCCTATGTCCTGCACCCCGGCGTCATCCACACCAATGTGTTCCGCCACATGCCATCAGAGGAAGCTGAAGCCGCGATAGAAGCGGCGAAGCAATATGGCACGGTCGTCAAGAATGTCGAACAGGGCGCCGCCACACAGATCTGGGCGGCCGTCGCACCGGAATTGGCAGACAAGTCGGGAGTCTATCTGGAGGACTGCCAGATCGCCCCGCACATCCCCTCTAACGTGCCGTCGAGCAGCGGGGTGGTCGAGGAAGCGCTTGACCCTGCGATGGCGGAACGGCTGTGGGCAGCATCCGAAGCGATGATCAACCGCAGCTTCGCGCCCGCCTTATGATCAAGGAGGAGAGCGCCGCTCTCGAACGGCGCTCTCCTTCCGTTCACCCCGCCGCTTCGCTCCAGACCTGGGCAAAGAAGGGATTGCGTTCCGCCTCGGCGTCATAGCTGTCCGTATCGACCATCGTCTGCGGGCACCAATGCCCGCCCTTCAGAAAAAGGCGCGGCGTCATGGTGAAGCGGTGCCCCGCCGCCGACTGCCATTCCACAGGCACATCGGGTCCATCGCAGGACGCCGCCAGACACTGGCCGCCGCGATATTCCGCTGCGCCTTTCAGATCGTCAATCCGCCAATCTTCCGGCGCGCGGCTTTCATCATAGCCGTGGTTCAGCAGGGCCGGCTCGCGCGAAGGATGGGCGAAGTTGAACTTGTCCCAGTCACGCGGAATGGCTTCCCACGCCGCGCGCGATCCGAAATAAGCCTTGATCTTGGCTTCGTCATTATGGGCGAACCAGTAGAGCGAACCCTCCGGCGCCTTTGCGAGCTTTTCGATCCGCTTCGACACCGCGCCCGGCATCAGCTTGGGAACGGTCCGCGCGATCCACGGCATGTGCTTGGGCGCTTCCTTGAAATAGTCCCACAGCGACTGTTCGCGGAAGGGCACCAGCGCTTCCAGGCGGTCGGAGTCGGAATACCATTGCCCATGGAAGTTGCGCGTCGCGAACCAGTGCGGCCGGAGTATCTTCTGATAGTTGGACATCTGCGCCGCCATGAACTCATGGTTCACGACCCGCGACGAAGCGCCGCCGCCCAGATTATAAAAGCCGCGCCAGAATTCCGCCGGAACATCGTCGCCGCACAGCGCCGCCATCAAACGGCCGCTGTCATTTGCGGTGGACCATTCGAACACGCCGTTCAGCGGATTGTGGAACATGATCGGGTCGAAGATCTTCCACATCTCATAATGCGCCATGCCGCTCTGCCGCACAGAGGCCCAATGGGTGATGCCGCTTTGCGCGACAATGGCTTCGGCCTGCGTCTTGGTGACGGCATAATGATCATAGACGCTGATCTTGATAGGGTCGCCGGTACGGCCCCATTGAACCGGCGCATTGCGGCTGCCCGTTTCAGCGACCGTGCCTATATAGATGAGGCGGGTGGTCTTCGGGTCGCCCACCGCGTGGATCGCATCGACGATATTCTGCGTGCCCCCGACATTCACCTTCGTCACCACGTCGAGCGGCATCCGGTCGCACAGCGGCGACACCAGCGCGCCGACATGCAGCACGACATCCGCGCCCTTCACGCCTTCGCGAATCGACGCAGCGTTGGTCAGGTCGCCCCAGACGATCTCCGCCGATCCGCGCCGCACGATGTTGCGCACCACCGGATGCGCCTTCTCCTCCGGCCGCACCAGCACGCGCAGGCGCAGCGTGTCGCTTTTCGCAGCGATGCGCTTCACGACTTCGCGCCCCATATTGCCGGTCGCGCCCGTCAGGAAAACCGTCTTGCGGCTGTCGGTCATGCTATTCTTCCCCAATCGTCGAAGGCGAATGATTTGGCGCTTTCGCTAGCGGCAACCCAGCCTCTTGTCCCTACGAAAATGCTCAACTGCCGGCACTTTTCGACCTCGCCCTTCGAACTCGAAAAAAAAGGCCGGTCGAACGACCAGCCTTGTGAGTAAGGAGAGATGCCTGGAAAGGCTGATATGTTTGTAGACCCTTTTAAAGCCCGCGCAAGCATTAAATAGACTATGCTTTATATTTTATCCTGCACCGGTGCAGCCATTCGGCAGCAAGACCCGGTTGCCGCGAATGAAAAATAGCGATAGCACGCTTTTTCGACGCATAAGGAGGGCTGTCACGCATTCGGGCGGCCACATGCGTAACCGATGGAGAGGAATATGGCGCGTTTGGCGGGTAAAATCGCGATCGTTACGGGTGGTTCCCGAGGAATGGGCGCGGCGACCGTGCGGCAGTTCGTGCGCGAAGGCGCGAAGGTGGTGATTGCCGATCTTCTGCCCGAGGGTGAGGAACTGGCGAGGGAACTCGGCCCGGCGGTGCTTTTCCACCGCACCGACATTTCCAGCGAAGCCGACTGGCAGGCGCTGCTCGCGGCGACAGAAGCGGCATTCGGCACGCCGGACGTCCTCGTCAACAATGCGGCCATGCAGCGTTTCCGCTCCATTCTGGAATGCGAGATCGATGATTTCCGCAAGGTGCTGGACGTCAATCTGATTGGCACCTTCATGGGGTTGAAGATCGTCGGCGGCGCGATGGTGCGGCAGCGGCGCGGCTCCATCATCAACATCTCGTCGGTGGACGGAATGCGTGGAGCCAACGGCTATGCCGCTTATTCATCCAGCAAATGGGCGGTACGCGGCCTGACGAAGGTAGCCGCGATGGAGTTCGGCCCGCGCGGCGTGCGCGTCAATTCGGTTCATCCCGGCGGCGTTCAGACGGTGATGGGCAACCCCACGGGCGCGGCGGCCGAAGATATCGACAAGGGGTTCGGCATGGTGCCCGCGCAGCGCAGCGGCCAGCCTGACGAAATCGCCGCTGCCACCCTCTTCCTGGCGAGCGATGAAGCGTCCTACATTATCGGCGCGGAACTGGCGGTCGATGGCGGCTGGGTCGCGGGCATCTATAACCACATGCTTTCCGGCGCGCCGGAAGATGCCGATTATGGCGCCCGCACGGCGACTCACGACACCAACAAGTTTCTGGATGACGCACTGCGCGCCAGGGAAGGGAATTGATCATGACCACGCTGCAAAGCCTGCTGGACGAGCGGGAAATCACCCGCGGACTTGGCCATTTTGCTCGCATCCTCGATCAGAAGCGCTGGGATGACCTGACCACGGTCTTCGCCCACGATCTGGCGTTCAACTATGGCGCGGGCGGCGAACAGGAAGGAATTGAGGCGCTGGAGGAACAGATGCGTCAATTTCTGGATGTCTGCGGCGGCACGCAGCATCTGATCGGCAGCATATTGGTGGATGTGGACGGCGACCGTGCCGAAAGCCGCGCCTATGTGCAGGCACGGCATCAGCGCCGGGACGATCCGGTGGGCGCGATCTTCGATTCGACCGGTGAATATCGGGACCAGTGGGAAAGGCGCGCTGACGGCTGGCGCATCGTTCGCCGTGACGCGATCTGGTTCCTCCATAGCGGCGATCCGGCCGTACTGGCGGCGGGGGAGGATCAGTTGGGATGAGCGGCGCGGCTACGCTTGCCGAACGCTATGGTCCGCGAGCGTTGATCCTGGGCGGTTCGGAAGGGATCGGCGCGGAATTCGCCGATCTGCTCGCCGGGGCTGGCCTCGATCTGACGCTCGTGGCCCGTTCGGCCGCTGCGCTGAACGAGACTGCCGGAAAGATCCGGCGGGTGCATGGGGTCGATGTCGAGACCATCGAACTTGACCTCACTGCTCCCGATATCCCGTCGAGGGCGACCGACATCATCGCGGCGCGGGACTATGGCCTTGTCATCTACAATGCGGGCGCGACCCATGGGGTGAGCCTCTTTTTGGACCAGCCGGTCGAGCGCGCGCTCAACCTGGTGGCGCTCAACTGCGCGTCGCCGGTGGCCTTTGCCCATGCCGCGCTCGGCAAGATGCGGGAGAAGGGACGGGGCGGCCTGATCCTGATCTCGTCCATGTCAGGACTGGTCGGCAGTGGCTATGTCGCCGCCTATGCGGCATCCAAGGCCTTCGAAATCGTGCTGGCGGAAGGATTGCATTGGGAATTGCAGCGTGACGGAGTGGACATTTTGTGCGCCGTCGCATCGCTTACCGACACGCCCGCCATGCAGCGTTCGGGGATGGTAGCGGTCGAAGGGCTGACGCCGATGGACGCCCGGACCTTCGCATCGGGCGCGCTCGGCGCGCTTGGAACCACGCCGGTCTGGTACGCCGTGGGGGACACGGCGGTCGAGGGCCTGCGGGCGATGCCGCGTCCCGCCGCCACGGCCAATGCTTCCGCCATATCGGCGCAGCTATGGGGTATAGAGGCCGATCGCGGCGGCTGATGAAGCTGGAAAATCCTGCGGCATTCAACGCGGCGCTGCTTGCCTTCAACGAGAGCGGCGAACCGGCCGATCCCGCCGCGATGGCGTCATTGGTCTCCCCCTGTCCTGTCGAAGCGCGGTGAAGTGCTTGCGATGCTGGTCCGCCCCATTGCTGTCCGTTCGCGCTTGGCGGCGCTGCGTCGATAGCTTTTGGCGAGATGCCGCCATCCGATCACGATGCCGGACAGCGACATGACGATGCCCAGCCCCGACAGCAGCCACATGAGCGGATCGCGCAGCATGCGGTTGGCCAGCAGGAAGGGCAGATCGAAATCATGAAGCGCGTTGAACAGCCAGCGATAGGTGCGCCCGCTGGCATTTTGCTGACTGAGCAGGGCCCCGCTTTGAGGATCGATGGTCACCCATGTCCGGTCGGCGTCAGCGAAGATGATGCGGAGCACCGGCAGCGGCCGATCATGCCCGTGCGAATACCAGTAGAGATCCGGCTCCGTCAGGAGGATGGTTTGCCGGATCGGCACGCCGGGCATCAGGCGCTGCGCTGCGGCGGCCAGTTCGGCCTGGGTGAACCGCAGCGGCTGTCCGCTGGGGCTGGCTATGACGGACGGCGTGTCACCTGTTGAGGCCAGTGTCACGACAGGACGGCCCCCGATCCACCCGAACCGCGCCTCACGGGCTTGCGCTGCGCGCGCGGCAAGGCTGGCCATGTCCAGCGCGGGAAAATCGGCGCCCGCATGCGCGGCATAGAGGGCAGGGCCGCCTGCCGGTCCGTTCCGCGCGAACCAGTCGAACGGATTGACCGACAGCCATCCGCTGAACATCCAGGTAATGGCGAAGAGGCCGCCGATCAGTCCGGTCAGATGGTGCCATTTCATCCAGCCGCGATAGGGTGTGACCGCTCCATTTTTGTAGCGCCGCCGCAGCCGCATGCGCAAAATACCGATCCACAGCCCCGTAATGCCGACGATGATGGCGGGGCCGGAGGTCCATAGCACCGCCTGCCGCCAGAATGCTCCGTCCCGCCGTAGCGCGCTGAGATAGAGCCAGTGCGGCACCGCGCCCGCCCAGTTCCACGCCCGCTCCCGCGCGTTCGTGTTCTGCACCACTTCGCCGGTGATGGAGGAGACGTAGAGCTGCGTCCCCGCATCGTCCGCCAGCGATATTTTCCAGAGCGGCCGCGCCCATTGGAACCCCTGCGCTATGGTCCACTGGTCGTCGTGTATCTTCTCGACATGGCGGATCGGCGCACCGTCCACGAAGCGCCTGGCGGCCGCCACCGCCGAAGCGGCATCGGGCGCGGAGAGTGGGCGGCCGTCGACGGCGGACAGGGCGACGCGGCCGTCCTTGCCCCTGATCCGCCAGGCCGGTTCGCCCGCCGCCATGTCCAGGCGAAGCTCGGCGGGTCATGACGATGCCCGACACGAACCAGAGCAGGAACAGCAGGCAGGCGGCGATGCCGATCCAGCGATGGACCCAATAGAGCCATCGCAGGCCGGTCTTGACCAGAGCCGGGCGGGCCATCGGCCTTACAAGCTCATGTCCAGCCTGACATCGAAGCGCCGTGGCGCTCCCAACAGCCATTGCGAAGAATTGCTGCCGGTGGAGTAGATTTTGTCGAAGACGTTGCTGACCCTGCCGTCGACCGCAACCTTGTCGCTGATCGTCCAGCGCAGGCCCACATCCACCACCTCATAGCCCGGAACGCGCAGGGTATTGGCGTTGTTCGACCAGCGCTTGTCAACGAAGCGGGCGGAGACGCGCGCCTGCAACGGTTCGATAAAGCGCCAGTTAGCGGAGATGTTGGCGGTCTTGGACGGAATGCCCGGCGGCGTGTTCCCGGCCCGGTCGATGATGGCGCCGCCGACGATCTCGCCAAATTCCTTGAACCTTGCCTTCAGCACAGTGCCGTTCGCCTCGATCCCGAAGGCGTCGGTCAATTGAAGCGCCAGCGTAGCCTCTATGCCCTTCGAGGTGCGCCTGCCGATCTGCTGCGTGATCAGCCGGTTATCAGGGTCGGGGGAGAGAAGGCGGCGCTTTTCGATGTCGAACAGCGCGATCGATGCTGATCCGCGGCCGTCCAGGAAGCGCTGTTTGATGCCCACTTCGAACTGGCGCGCGGGGGAGAGGCCGAAATCCTTTTGCGAGTTGGACGTGGTGATGAGCGTGCCGATCGGATCGGTCCCGACCGTGAAGGATCCGTAGAGCGACGTGTCCGGCGTTGGATTCAGCACCACCCCGATCCGGCCGGACGTGCTGTTATATTTGCGCTTGAACCCGTTCGCGGGCGTCCGCGCGTCGATGCGCTCCAGCTCATACCAGTCCTGCCGGAAGCCGCCGACCAGCGACATCCAGTCGCTGAGCTTCAACTGGTTTTCCATGAACAGCGAATATTGTGTGGTTAGCGTGCGAAAGCCGAGCGTCGTCGGAACCGGCGAGATGAAGCTGCCCGGATCGAAATCGAACGGGTCCACCACCGAGCTGCCGCCATAGGGCGAATTGTTGATGTGGCGGAATTTGATGCGATTGACGTCGAAGCCGACGAGCAGGCTGTTCTCCACCGATCCGCCCAATGGCGTGCGGATCGTGATGTCGCCATGATCCCCATATTGGTCCTGCCGGTGGATGATGTTGAGATAGTCGCCGCGCGTCACCAGCCCGGTCGCGGGGGAGAAGCGGTAATTCTCTGCATTGAGATAATCGCGGTTCGACTGGAGGTAGTAAGCGGCATTGCGCAGCGTCACTGTATCCGAAGCCTGCCATTCCGTGGACAGGCGCGTCCAGCTATCACGGAAATGATTCTCGCTGTCGGTGATGTTGAAGTTTATCTCGCGAAAACGCTTGTCGAACCGGCCATCATTCAGGGGCGTGCCGAAATAGGGCAGGATATGAACATTGCCATAGTCGGACGCCAGAGTGAAGCTGAGCGTGGGCGTGGCATCCCAGCGGAGCGCGCCTGAAATGGCGAGATTCTGGTTCTCGCTGTTGCGGTCGAGCCAGCCGTCCGATCGTGTGGCGCTGGCGGTCAGGCGGTAGGACAGACCGCCGCCGATAGGGCCGCCAATGTCTCCCGCGATCTGCACCGCATTGTCCGACCCATAGGCGACGCGGGCCTGCATGACCGTGCGATCCGTCACCGGCTTCTTCATGATGACGTTGATCGCGCCGCCGATCGCGCCTTCGCCCGAAATCACCGAGCTTGGGCCGCGCAGCACGTCGACACGCTCCACCGTCCACGGATCTACCGGGAAGGTGAGCGTGCCCGAAGCCACGAACAGGCGCATGCCGTCGACCAGCAACTGCACCGATCCGTGGCCCGAAAAGCCGCGCGCCGCCAGTGCCGTATTGCCGTTCCCTGGCGATCCCTGGAAGGTGATGCCGGTGGCGCGGCTCACCGCTTCCTGAATGGAGATGTCGCCCCGCGCCCGGATCGCGTCGCCGTCCAGCACCTCTATGCTGGCGGGCGTTTCGAAGACGGTAAGGCCCAGGCGGCTGCCGCTGCTAACGGTGTCCAGGCTGGTTTCGGCACGCAGGCCGGTGACCAGGATGGTGTCCGACGGTTCGGCCTCCGCGGCATGGGCAGCGGACGAAAGCGCAGCCAGGCTGGTGGCCGCGCACAGCGCAAATCTGGAAATAGTCATGATCAACAAACCCTGTCTGGCGTCATCGACGTCGAGCGAGGGCGTCCGCGCGAACGGCCGGCCCACGCGACAGCGCGACGCCCCCGGCGCCGTCGCTTGGGTCGATGCGGCCCCCGCCGCACATGCGTCGCTCAGACGGAATATCACCGTGCCTCGGCCATCCCCTGGACCAGGGCAAGAGCGACCAGACGCCGGCAGGTCTCCTGGCTCACGGGTCATCGCTTGATGCATGGCCTTCCCAGGCCTCGCAGGATTTAGCGTCCGGCCCAGTGGCTGCGGATGGGACATATGCCCAGCCGCGATATGCATCGCGCTCACCGCTTACAGTTGCAGGGACAGCCCCGGATTTGGGCCAGCCAGAACAGGTCTGGACAGCCCGCACCGCGTTCCCATTTTAAGCTCCTCTCGGAGCACCGGCGCGATCAATGTCCGGCAGGCGAGGCCTGTCGAACGGCGGCACAGATATCGCCAGTGATTGTTGAGGGCAAGCCCGTGATGGAAGCGATGATGAAAATGCGCATGGTGGAGGATGCGGACTGGCCGCTATCTCCCGATCGCCTCCAGCAGAAGCGGGGCGATCTGCTCGCCTATGGGGCAAGTGAGGGCGGGGCGTTTCTCCCCGCCCAGCACCTTCAGGCGACCCGGCTGCCGCCGGTGATGTTGCAAAGCCCTTCCATTTGGTCCTTGAGCGCGAGCTTCAGTTTCTTGAGCCGGGCGATGTGCAGCTCATCGGGATAGGGGCGGGCCGCCTCCTTCTGGATTTCGCTGTCGAGGCGGGCATGCTCTCGCCGCAAATAGCTCACATGATAATCGGACATCGTCATCTCCATGCCAAGTTGAGGATGTTCGCGCCGCTCCGGGCGCATCGTTGAGACGGGAAGGAAGTTCACGCCGTTTCCATTATTCTGGCGCGTCCTTCCTCCCCGCCATCATCAGACCGCCGCCTGGGCCGGGACATCGGCCGGGCCCGCGTCGTCCGCGCGCTCCCGGTCCTTGCGCCGCAGCCGCAGCGCCAGCCCGATCAGCACGAACCCGGCGATCAGCGCCCACCCCGCGATCAGCCAGGCGACCGACAGGATGGTCGGAACCGGCTCAAGATAGAGCAGGGCGATGATCATCATGCCAAGGACGACGGAAAGCAGTCCCGACAGGGCCATGAGCCATTCTCCCTTGATCGATTTGCGCAGGCGGTAGGCCGCTGCGATCTCGAACAGGCCGGTGATGATCGCCCAGGCGCTGAGGATGACCAGCGTCGCCAGCGCGTAGCTTACCGTAGCGGTCAGCGGCATGAGCACGAACAGCACCGCGGCCGCGACACCCAGCACGCCGCGCACGATCAGGACCGGCCACCGGTCGATCTTGCGCACCGCGCCGCGCAGTCCGGCGGCGAGCGAAAGAAGGCCGTCCGCGCCCGCATAGGCCGCGAAGATCATGGTGAAGGCGAAGAGCGCGCTTACCGGCATCAGCAAGGCGGCGATGCCCAGCGCTAGGGCAAGGACGCCGCGCAGCAGCAGCCAGCTCCAATTGCGCTGGGGCAGGCACGGTTCGCTGGCGGCATGGTCTTTCACGGGTGCGTTCATGAATATCATCTCCATCGGATGCGCGAAGGAGGCGTGCGGCCGCGCATGGCGGCCGCACGGTCTCTGTCAATGCGCGTTGATCGGAATGCGCCGGCGGCTCTCGATCGCCGTCGCGGATCGCGGCAGCACGACAGTCAGGACGCCCTTCTTGAAACTGGCGCTCACCTTGTCCTCCTCGATACCGGGCGGCAGGCTGACATGCCTTTCGAACCGGCCATAGCTGCGCTCGGAATAGCCGCGCTCCTTGTCCTCGATTTCCGATTTCTTCTCGCCATGAATCGAAAGAACGCCATTTTCGATGCACAGATCGACGTCATTCTCGTCCAGGCCGGGAAGTTCGGCGGTCACGCGAACCTCTTTTTCGGTTTCGGACAGTTCGATGCTGGGCCATTCCAGACTCGCGCCCTGGCTGCCCAGAGACGGTACGCCGATGCCGCGAAAAAGATCGTCGAAAAGCCGGTTCACTTCCCGATGAAGAGAGAAGAGAGGATGATCGCCGGGCGTGTTCACCCGCACCGGCACCTGGCTTTCCTGCTTGCCCCAGGGGATCAGATCACGAAGTGCCATGGTAGCTTTTACCTCCTTTCCATCAGCTGTCTGCCATGGCCTGCCGGATACCCATGTAAAGCGGCGGTCCGGCAGGACTTCTTGTCGCGTGGCTCAGGCCGCCTTGCGATCGTCCTCGGGCGGCTCGCCCGATGGCTGGGCGGCCGAGGGAGCGATCTCGATGCGGCGCGGCTTCATCGCCTCTGGCACCACGCGCTGGAGCTGGATGGTCAGCAGGCCATGCTCGAAGCTCGCGGACCGCACCTCGACGAAATCGGCCAGTTGGAAGCGCCGTTCAAAGGAACGGGTCGCAATGCCGCGATGGAGATAGTGGCGGCCGTCATCCTCATCGGTCTTGCGGCCTGCCACGGTCAGCAGGTTCTGCTGCGCGACGATTTCGATCTCATCGGGGCGAAAACCCGCCACGGCCAGCATGATCCGGTAATTGTCGTCGCCTTCCCTGACGATGTCGAACGGCGGATAGCCGTCGCCGTCACCGCGCGCGCTCGTCTCAAGCAGGTCGAAAAGACGATCGAAACCGACGGTGGAACGCCGGTAGGGTGTGAAGTCGAAGTTCGTTCTCATCTCCAAATCCTCCAACAGAAGCAATTTGGGCATGAGCTGCGCCGGAAAAGAGAGCGGCGCCCTCTATGTCCCGCCGGATCCTAAAAGCGGCATCCGGCGCATTCGAGTTAGGATCGGGATAAATCTGTTCAAGAGGGTCAACGGCAAAATTTCATCATTGATCTTCAATCGGTTGAAAGCGGAAGCGTACAAGCATGGACAAGGTCGTGGCTCGCTCCCTATTCCATGTCAGGCCGCAGCGTCAGCTTGGCCGCAAGGTCCGAAGCCGTATAGGGTTTGTTGATCTGGATCGATCTTGCCAGCACCTCGTCCGGCGCATCCCCGTCCGTGAGCGGCCGCCCGGACGCGAAGATGATTGCTATCTCCGGCCGGAGCCGCAAGGCATGGCCCGCAAGCTCGCCACCGCCCATTCCGGGAAGTCCCAGATCGGTGAAAAGCACATCATACCGCTCGGCTCCAAGCAGGCGCAGCGCATCTTCCGCATTGGCCGCTTCGAACACCTCATGCCCCATTTCCTCCAGCATGTCGGTGGCCAGCAAGCGGACCAGTCCTTCATCCTCGACCACCAGGATGCGCAGCCTAGGCGGCGGACCGTCCGCTGTCGGACTGGCGGCACGTTTCGCGCCATCCTCATCCTGCGGGCGCGGGGCCGGTCTGCCGTCGAGCAGCTGCCGCAACTTCCGCGCCAGTGCATCGCGCGTATAGGGCTTGCTGATGAGGCTCACGCCCTCGTCCAGCCTCCCGCCGTGGACAATAGCATTTTCCGTGTAGCCTGACGTGAACAGGACGGCGATCCGGGGCAACCGGTCCTTGGCCTTGCGCGCGAGTTCGGGGCTGCGCAGCGGTCCGGGCATCACCACATCGGTGAAAAGCAGGTCGATGGAAGCGCCGCTTTCGATGACGGCAAGCGCGCTCGCCGCGTCGCCCGCCTTCAGCACATGATATCCCAGGCCGGACAGCATATCGACCACGGTCGATCGTACGCTTTCATTATCCTCGACGACCAATATGGTTTCCCGCCCGCCGACCAGCGGCGCGTCGTCGCGGACCACGGGCGCATCCTCGCGCTGGGTGGAGCGGGGAAGATACATCTTGACCGAGGTTCCCTGCGCCACCTCGCTATAGATCTTCACATGGCCGTGGCTCTGCTTGGCAAAGCCGTAGACCATGGACAGGCCCAGGCCCGTCCCTTGACCTTCGGGCTTGGTGGAGAAGAAGGGTTCGAACACCTGATCGATCAGATCGGGGGAGATGCCGGTGCCTGTGTCGGTTACCGCGATCATGACATATTGGCCTGCGCTGACATCCGAATGCAGGCGGGCATAATCATCGTCCAGAAAGGCGTTGCCGACCTCGATCGTCAGCTTGCCGCTGCCGTTCATCGCGTCGCGCGCGTTGATCGCCAGGTTGAGGATCGCATTTTCGAGCTGCATCGGGTCCGCATGCGTGTTCCAGAGGCCGCCCGAAATGGTGGTCTCCACCTCGATCTCGTCACCCAGCGTTCGCCGCAGCATGTCGTCCAGGCCGCGCACCAGCTTGCCCGCATTGATGACCTTGGGCTCCAGCGGAGTCCGCCGTCCGAACGCCAGCAACTGCCCCGCCAGCTTGGCGCCGCGCCTGACGGCATCCTGCGCATGATCCAGCCGCCGCCGGGCGCGCGGGTCATCGATGCTGTCGGCCAGAAGTTCAAGGTTTCCGGCAATGACCTGTAGCAAGTTGTTGAAATCATGGGCGACACCGCCGGTCAGCTTGCCGATCGCTTCCAGCTTCTGCGACTGCCTCAACGCTTCTTCGGCTTGCCGTTTCTCGTCGATGGCGCGCGCGACCCGCGTCTCCAGCCGCTGGTTCAGGTCCTGAAGTTCAGCCTCAGTCTTCTTGCGCGCGGTGATGTCGATCGCGGTGCCGATGACACGGGTGCACCGGCCTTGCGCATCGAACAGGCCGCGCCCTTTGGCCGCGACCCACCGCTCCACGCCGTCTTCCTTCCCGATGGTGCGATATTCGACATCGTACAAGGCGCGCTGCCGGGGATCGCAGGCGGCCTGGAGAGCCGTGGTCGTCGGCTCCAGATCTTCGGGATGCAGGCCCCTGCTGAAATCGTCCATGGACACCGGCACGTCCGCTGAAATGCCGAACATGGCCTTGACGATCGGGGGCCAGACGAGGACGTCATTCAACAGGTCCAGGTCCCAGAAGCCCACCTCGGCCGCCTCCGTCGCCAGGCGCAGCCGTTCCTCCGCTTCTTTCAGCCGGTCTTCGGTCTCGTGCCGCTCCTCAATGTCCAGGACCGATCCGATATAGCCGCAAAAGCTCCCATCGTCGGAAAATCGGGGCGCCGCGGCATCGATGGCCCAGCGATAGCTGCCGTCGCTCCGCCGCAGGCGGTATTCCATGCGGAACGGCTCCCGCCGGGCATTGGCCGCCAGGAAGGTGCGCTCCGCCTCCGGCCGGTCGTCGGGATGAGTCGCCTCCAGCCAGCCAAGCCCCAGCGCCTCCTGCGCCGTCTGCCCGGTGAATTCGAACCATTCGCGGTTGAGGTAGGTGCAGGCGCCGCTCGCATCGGTCACCCACATCATCACGGGCGCATTGTCCGCCATGTTGCGGAAACGGGCCTCGCTCTCGCGCAGCGCTGCCTCGACCCGGATTTGCGCCGACACGTCCGAATTCTTGCCCAGCCAGCGCACGACCTTGCCCGACGCGTCCAGCACCGGCGCGGCACGGGCCAGGAACGGGCGGTACACGCCGTCCGCGCCCCGAAGCGGATAGATCATCTCGAACGGCGATCCCTCGCCGATCGAGCGCCGCCATCGTTCAAGGACGCCGGGCAGCACGTCGGGGTGATGCACCTTCTGCCAGCCCCAGCCTTCCATCTGATCCGGCGTGGTGCCGCAATAGTCGTGCCAGCGGCGGTTGAACCAGACGATATAGCCGTCGCCATTGGCGATCCAGGCAAGGGTGGGCAGATTGTCGGCCAGCAGGCGGAAGCTCGCATCATCGATGCCGCCGGGCGGAAGGTCGGGAAGGCTCTGGTCAAGCCGGGTCGCGGAATTGAGGCTCGCCCAAAGCTGTCCGGCGGGGTTGGACAAACCGGATTGTTCCTCGCCTGCGGCCATAGACTTCGCCTGATCCTTCAAAGATGAACCTGTCCGGTGCGTTGCCAGCAGGCGTATAGATCAGTCGATAGCAGAGTTGGGCAGGCTCGGCCATGGCCAAGCCCGCGGCGTACGCGCGCCGGTGTGTGGCGGCGCTTCCCTCAGCTCGCCTTGCGGCCCCACTCGCGGTTGAGGCCGAGCGCGGCCAGCGTGCCGACGACGCCTGACAAAAGATAAGCGCCGACCGACAGCAGCCCGAAATGGCTCGCGAGGAACAGCGCCGCGAGCGGAGCGAAGGCAGCGCCGATGAACCAGGAAGCCGTCGCCGTCGTGCCCGCCCCGGTATAGCGGTGCTTCGAGGAAAAGCTGCCGTTCACCACACCGGAAGATTGGCCGAAGGCAAGCCCCAGCAAGATGAAGCCCAGGATCATGTAGATCCACTCGCCCGCCGGTCCCTGCCCCAATAGCTGAGGCGCAAAGCCGCTATAGGCGCCGATCGCCGCTGCCGACAGGCCCAGCAGCGTCCGCCGTCCCACCCGGTCGGCGATCAGCCCGGACAGCATGACCGCGACGATGCCGATCCCCGCGCAGACGATTTCGATGACCAGGAAGCGGACCGGGCTCTCGTCGGTCGTCAGCATCACCCAGGACAGGGGAAAGACGGTGACGAGGTGGAACAGGGCAAAGCTCGCCAGCGGCGCGAAGGCGCCCAGCAGGACGACGCGCCATTCCTCGCGAAAAAGGGCGGTCACGGGAGAGGGCTGAAGCTCCCGGCTTTCATAGAGCTTCTCGAACTCCGGCGTCGTGATCAGCCGCAGCCGCGCGAACAGCGCGACGACATTGATGACGAACGCCACGAAAAAGGGGTAGCGCCAGCCCCATTCAAGGAAATCCTGAGGGTTCAGCGTCGTTAGCAGATAGGCGAATACGGCCGCCGCGACCAGCAGGCCCACCGGCGCGCCAAGCTGCGGGATCATCGCGAACCAGCCCCGGCGTTCGGGCGGGGCATTGAGCGAGAGGAGCGCGGGAAGGCCGTCCCAGGTGCCGCCTTGCGCGAAGCCCTGGCCCAGCCGGAACAGGGCGAGCAACAGGACGGCGGCATGACCCGCCTGATCATAGCCGGGCAGGAAGGCGATGGCGGCGGTCGATCCGCCCAGCAGGAACATGGCGATGGTCAGCTTGACCCCCCGCCCATGCTTGCGATCGATCCACAGGAACAGCATCGCGCCGAACGGGCGCGCCACGAAGGCGAGGGCGAAGATGGCGAAGGAATAAAGCGTGCCCATCAGCGGATCGACATAAGGGAAGATCAGCGAGGGAAAGACGAGGACAGACGCGATCGCATAGACGAAAAAGTCGAAAAACTCGGTGGACCGCCCGATGATGACTCCCACCGCGATGTCGCCGGGCCGGACCTTGTGATCGCGCGCGTTGATCAGGCGCGCGTCCCGTTCGAGCGGGGCGGAACTGCTGGCTGGACCCGTGGTCATGCTCACCATTGCTTTTGCTCCCTCCCGGCCTGACGATGTCAAACGAACATAATTGACACGATCATGCAACGAATTCGGCTAAGGATAGTTTCCCAGTAGCGCACGACTATGTACAGTCGGTTTGACGGTGGTCAAAGTTTAGCTGTTCAGGGAGGGCTAGCGGGGGCCAGCATGAGCACGAAACCCTTGAATGCCGCTCGCCTCGCAACGGGCCTGCCGCTCATCGCGGCGCTTGGGTTGCTGGGCGGCTGCGCCGACATGGTCGTGATGAACCCGACCGGCGATATCGCCATGCAGCAGCGCAACCTCATCCTATTCGCGACGGGCGTGATGCTGCTCATCATCGTGCCGGTGATCGCGCTGACGGTCTGGTTCGCCTGGAAATACCGGCGCGGCAATCCCGACAAGGTCTATGATCCCAGTTTCGATCATTCCACCACTCTGGAACTGGTGATCTGGTCCTGTCCGCTGCTCATCATCATCGCCCTTTCGGCGGTTACCTGGACCAGCACCCATCTTCTCGACCCCTTCCGCCCGATCGAGCGGATCGCGCCGGGCAGGCCGGTGACGCCGGACATGAAGACGCTCGACGTGCAGGTCGTCGCGCTCGACTGGAAATGGCTGTTCATCTATCCCGAACAGGGGATCGCGACGGTCAATGAACTGGCGCTGCCGGTTGATGTGCCGGTGCGCTTCTCCATCACCTCGACAAGCCAGTTCAACACATTCTACGCGCCGACGCTCGCAGGCATGATCTATGCAATGCCGGGCATGGATTCGAAGCTCCATGCGGTGCTCAACAAACCCGGCGAAAGCTCGGGCTATTCGGGCAACTATACCGGCCGGGGCTATGCCGACATGCGCTTCAAGCTGCGCGGAATGCCCCAGGCCGATTTCGACGCCTGGGTGGCAGGCATCAAGGGAAGGGGCGGCGCGTCGCTAGAGACGGCCAGCTATCTCGCGCTGGAAAAGCCGAGTGAGAAGTCCCCCGTCATGTATTTCGCGAATGTGATGCCGGGGCTGTTCGACCGCGCGGTCAATATGTGCGTCGATCCGCGCAAGACCTGCATGGCCGAAACAATGCGGCGCGACATGGAGCGGGCAGGGGGGCATCCCCATAATCGCGAGATCGGGTCGGGCACCGCGCCCGGACGCGGGTCCATGCCTCATCATGGAGAAAAGCCGGTGCCCGCGCTGGAGAAGGAGCCGGACGAAAAAGGCTCCGGCCCCAACGTCACCAAGCCTGCTCAACCCGGAACGCCTGGAGGAAGGAAGCCGGGCGACCAGCGCAATCGCGATATGTCCGCCAATGATCTGCCGCCCATGCCTGCCGCACCGCGCGCCGGTCTGGGCTGAACTTTGCTGCCGGGATAGCCATGACCGACCACAGCCTCGCCAAGACGATCTTCGGCCGCCTGACCTGGGAATCCTTCCCCGTCCATGAGCCGATCCTGCTCACCACCTTCGTTGTGGTCCTGCTGCTGGGGCTGGGGATTATCGGCGCGGTCACGCGATACCGGCTGTGGGGCTATTTGTGGAAGGAATGGTTCACGACCGTCGATCACAAGAAGATCGGCATCATGTACATGATCCTGGGCATCATCATGCTGCTGCGCGGCTTTGCCGACGCCCTGATGATGCGCCTCCAGCAGGCGATCGCCTTCGCGCCGAACGAAGGCTATCTGCCCGCGCATCATTACGACCAGATCTTCACCGCGCACGGCACGATCATGATCTTCTTCGTGGCGATCCCGCTGATCGTGGGGATCGTCAATTTCGTGATGCCGTTGCAGATCGGCGCGCGCGACGTCGCCTTTCCCTTCCTCAATTCCTTGAGCTTCTGGCTCACGGCCGCGGGCGCGATACTGGTGATGACATCGCTGTTCGTGGGCGAATTCGCGCGGACGGGCTGGCTGTCCTATGCGCCGCTGGCGGAGCTTGATTATAGCCCCGACGCGGGCGTCGACTATTATCTATGGGCGTTGCAGATAGCAGGCGTCGGCACCACCCTGTCGGCGATCAACATGGTCGCCACCATCATCAAGATGCGCGCGCCGGGCATGACGATGATGAAGATGCCGGTCTTCTGCTGGACCGCGCTCTGCTCCAACGTGCTGGCGATCGCCATATTCCCGGCACTGACGGCCGCGTTCTTCCTGCTGATGCTCGACCGTTATGTGGGCACCAACTTCTTCACCAACGACCTCGGCGGCGCGCCGATGATGTATTGGAACATGGTGTGGATCTGGGGCCATCCAGAAGTCTATGTGCTGGTCCTGCCCGCCTTCGGTATCTATTCCGAAATCGTTTCGACCTTCACGGGCAAGCGGCTGTTCGGCTATTCCTCCATGGTCTACGCGACCGTGGTCATCACCATCCTGTCCTATCTCGTCTGGCTGCACCATTTCTTCACCATGGGGGCGGGGCCCAGCGTCAACAGCTTCTTCGGCATCGCGACGATGGTGATTTCGATTCCGACCGGGGCGAAGATCTTCAACTGGCTTTTCACCATGTATCGCGGCGACATCCGGTTCGAATTGCCGATGATGTGGGTCGTCGCCTTCATGATCACCTTCGTCATCGGCGGCATGACCGGCGTGCTGCTGGCGATCCCGCCGGCGGACTTCGTGCTGCACAACTCGCTGTTTCTGGTCACTCATTTCCACAATGTGATCATCGGCGGCGTGGTCTTCGGCCTGTTCGCGGCGATGGTCTACTGGTTCCCCAAGGCTTTCGGTTTCAAGCTAGACCCCTTCTGGGGCAAGGTGGCGTTCTGGGGCTGGGTGATCGGCTATTGGGTCGCCTGGATGCCGCTCTATTTTCCGGGGCTCATGGGCGTGACCCGGCGGGTGCGCTACTTCCATGATCCCGCGCTCCAGCCCTGGTTCGTCGTCGCATTCATCGGCGCGCTCATCATCCTCGTGGGCATATTGGGCTTCGTCATGAGCATCGTCATGGGCTTCGTGAAGCGGCGGCAGCTTGCCGACACGACCGGCGATCCCTGGGACGGCCGGACGCTGGAATGGTCGACCAGTTCGCCGCCGCCGCCCTATAATTTCGCCTTCACGCCGATGGTTCATGACCTCGACGCCTGGTATGACATGAAGGCGCGCGGCTATGAACGGCCTGCCCAGGGTTTCCGGCCGATCCACATGCCGCGCAATACAGGGGCAGGGGTGATCCTGTCTGGCCTCGCGCTCGTCCTCGGCTTCGCGATGGTCTGGTATATGTGGTGGCTTGCGGTGCTGAGCTTTGCCGGCCTGCTGGCCGTCGCCATCGGGCATACCTTCAACATGAAGCGCGACTATTACATCCCGGCCGAGGAGGTCGCGCGGACGGAAAGCAAGCGCCTGCCGCTTGCGGCGGCGGAGGCCTGACGATGACCGACCATGCGCTCCAGAGCAATGGCGAGGCTGTGACCTGGCATCTGGCCGAAGCGGAGGATCACGACCACGGCGGCAATGGCGCGACGATCCTGGGCTTCTGGATCTATCTGATGAGCGACGCGCTCATCTTCGCCTCGCTGTTCGCGATGTTCGGCGTGGTGAGCACCAGCTATGCGGGCGGGCCCGTCCCGCGCGAGATATTCGACCTTGAACTTGTCGCGCTGAACACCGCGCTGCTGCTCGCCTCGTCCATCACTTTCGGGGAAGCGATGCCGCATATGGAGGCGGGACGGGTAGGGCCGACGCGCTTCTGGCTGGCGATCACCGGGCTTCTGGGCGCTGGCTTCATCGCTATCGAGCTTTACGAGTTCGCCCATCTGATCGCGGAAGGCGCGGGGCCGCAGCGCAGCGCGTTCCTCTCCGCCTTCTTCACGCTGGTGGGCACGCATGGCGCGCATGTGACGGTGGGCCTGATCTGGATCGTGGTCATGCTGATCCAGCTTGGGCGGCATGGTCTGTCCCTGCCGATGAAGCGCCGCCTCATATGCCTGTCCATGTTCTGGCACTTCCTCGACATCATCTGGATCGGCGTCTTCACCTTCGTCTATTTGTACGGAGTTCTCCGTTGAGCAGCACCGACACCCATATGGACCCGGCCCTTCACAGCCATGGCGACACCCATGGGCATGGCAGCCGCCGCGGCTACCGCATCGGCACTGTGCTGGCGATCCTGCTCACATTCCTGCCCTTCTGGCTGGTCATGAGCGGCGTGTTGCAGGACCGGCAGACGACCGCGATCCTGATCTTCGCCATGGCGCTGATCCAGATCGTCGTCCATGTCGTCTGCTTCCTGCATCTCGACACCCGGTCGGAAGGGGGGTGGACGCTGCTGGCCTTCCTGTTCACCGCCGTGATCGTCGTCCTGACGATCGGCGGATCGATCTGGATCATGTATCACCTGAACACAAACATGATGCCGATGCCGGACATGGGGGCGCCGCCGCAATAGGTCCGCGCTCCTCCCGCAGCAGTAAAGCGCAATTATCCTAAAGATTGGCTCGAAGCGCCGCCGGTCCAGCCGTTCGGGGAGGCGAAGCCCTTTCCTGCGCGGGAGGCAGGATATCCGCCAGGGTGAAGCGCGCCAGGGTCGTGATGAAGGCGTCGGCCGCCCGGTCGAGTACGGCCGGAAGCCTGCACCGCCGCGCCAGCTTGCAACCACCGCAATCGACCATCGGGCATCGCGGCTCTGTCGTGCGGACAATGTCGGCAAGGTTGATGTCGTGCGGATCGCGCGCCAGGCGAATGCCGCCTCCACGTCCTCTTGCCGCATCGACGATGCCCGCATGTACCAGCCGGTTCACGACCTTCATCAAATGACTGTGCGAAATGTCCTGCGCCGCAGCTACCTGCGCGATCTGCGTGCGTTCCCCGCCCCGCGCGGCGAGGTCGATGAGCAGGCGGAATGCGTAGTCGGTGTGACGGGTGAGCTGCATGACGCAAGCTATGTCACGCCTCATGCTCTGCCGATTTGATTCCAATCAAATGCTTCTTTGAGAATCAGGCCTAAGTGGAATTTCATATTCAACTTTAGGAAGGCTTGCAGAATGTACTGCGTGCAATGCGAACAAAGCAACAAGGGCGGTTGCGCCGTCAAAGCCGGGTCTTGCGGCAAGACCGCCGAGGTTGCGGACATGCAGGACGTGCTGCTGCGCGTAATGCAGGGGGTTTCGGTTTATGCCGACCGTGCGGCGCGCAAGGGCGGCAGGGACGCGGCGGTCGACGCTTTCACTCCGCATGCCTGGTTCACCACGCTCACCAATGTCAATTTCGACGCGGACCGCTTCGCCGCGCTGATCGCCGAAGCGCTGGCCATGCGCGACCGGGCGAAAGAATGCGCGCTCAAGGCCGGGGCAGACCTGAACGGCCTTCCCGAACCAGCGGCATGGAACCCCGGAACGACCCCCAGCGAGCTGGCCGCCGCAGCTCCCTTCGCAGCCATTCAGCGGTTCATGGACCGTGACGGTCCTTCGATCGTCGGCCTGCGCAACCTCATCCTCTATGGTCTCAAGGGCACTGCCGCCTATTCGGAACATGCCCGCGTGCTTGGGACGGAGGAAGACGCGGTATCCGCCGAATTTCACCGTGTCGCTGCGTTCCTGGCGAGCGACCCCGCCGATGCCGATGCGCTGATTGCTGAGGCGCTGGCGGTGGGTGCGCTCAACCTCAAGGTCATGGAATTGCTCGATGCAGCCAACACCGGACGCTTCGGCCATCCCGAGGTCACGATGGTGCGGATGAGCCCGGTGAAGGGCAAGGCGCTTCTGGTTTCGGGTCACGACATGGGCGATCTCGAAGCGATTCTGGAGCAGACCCAGGGTAGTGGCATCAATGTCTATACCCATGGTGAGCTGCTCCCCGCGAACAGCTATCCCGGCCTGAAGAAATATCCGCACCTCGCGGGCAATTATGGTGGCGCGTGGCAGGATCAGCAGAAGGATTTCGCAGCCTTTCCGGGCGCGATCATCATGACGTCGAACTGCCTGATCAATCCTGAGATCAAAGGCTATGCCGACCGGCTGTTCACCGCCGGACCGGTAGGCTGGAATGGCGTGCGCCATATCGAGAATCACGATTTCCGCCCCGCCATCGAATGCGCGCTCAGCCTGCCGGGCTTTATGGAAGACGCGCCGGAGCGCCGCATCGCGGCGGGATTTGCCCGCAATACGGTGATGGGAGTCGCCGATACGCTGCTGGGCATGATCAAGGCGGGGGATGTCAAGAATCTGTTCCTGATCGGCGGTTGCGACGGCGCACGGCCGGGCCGCAACTATTTCCATGACCTTGCCGTGGCGGCGCCCAAGGACAGCCTGCTGCTGACGCTGGGTTGCGGCAAGTTCCGCTTCAACCAGGAGGAACTGGGCGACATCAACGGCATTCCGCGGGTTCTCGACATGGGTCAGTGCAACGATGCCTATTCGGCGATCCAGGTCGCCATCGCGGTTGCCGGAGCGCTTGGATGCGGGATCAACGACTTGCCGCTCCATTATGCGATCAGCTGGTTCGAGCAGAAGGCCACCGCCGTGCTGCTGACCATGCTTCACCTGGGCATCAAGCGCATTCACCTGGGGCCGACGCTGCCTCAATTCCTGACGCCAGAGGTGCTCGCCGTGCTGGTGGAGAAGTTCGACATCCGCCCCACCGGCGATGTTCAGGAAGACCTCTCCCGCATGCTGAAAGCAGCCTGACGGCCAAGCCTGATTTGCGAAGCTCTCCCTTCGCGCCCGGTTCACTGACGCTGGAGAACGCGGCGTCCCGCGATCGTGCGGGACGCCAGTCGCGTTCAGGGCACGACGAGCACGGGAATCCGGCTGTTGTTAAGCACCTCCGACGTCTTGCTGCCGAGCATGAGACGCTTGATCCCCCGCCGTCCGTGCGAGGCCATGACGATCAGGCCGCACCCGCGCGCCTGCGCTTGCCCGATGATAGCATCGGCGACCTGGGAGTCGGGTACATGCACCGTTTCCACCTCGATCCCGGTCTGCGCCGCCGCCTGCCTGGCGGCATCTAGTATCGCGGTGGCCGAACTTTTCTGGCCTGCGGCATATTCGGCAAGCAGTTCATTGCTCAGCGCATAGTCGAAGCCGACGCCGCCGGCGTAGACAGGAAAGGGTTCGGTCACCGTGATTACGGTCGCCTTCGCGCCCAAGGCTTTTGCAAGCTCCAGACCTTGCAGCAATCCCTTGTGCGACACTTCCGACCCGTCGGTGGAAATGAGAATATGACTGTACATGGCCGATCCTCCATCCTTCTGCTGTAGCCGGGCCTTCAGTTCACCAATCCGTACGCGCCCCGTCAAGGGTGAGGCGTGTGCTGGGACAAAAGGGGTAGCGGCGTCCTGCCGGGCTTCCTTGAGGAAGAAGAAGGCGATAGAGCAATTTGCCCACCGTTTTAAGCGTCTGTCCTTAGCGTCGTGCTACAGGAACCTCTCTCCCGCATGGTCGCGGAAAAGTTCGGCGTCGCGGACATAGTCAGACAGCACCTGCACCGATTTGTGGCGGCTGACATCCCGCATCTTGAAGATGCTCGCGCCTTGCCGGGCCGCTTCGGTCAGGAAACCGGACCGAAGGGAATGACCGGCGAACTCGGAAGGGTCAAGGCCGGCATCCGCGGCGCAGCGTTGAACCAGACGCGCGACGGCACGGTCGGACATCGGATCACTGGTCAATTCGCCAGCGCGGGTCAGGCGGCGGAAGAGGGGGCCTTCCTTATGCCCGGCGGACGCCATCCATTCCAGCAGCAGGGCTTTTGGCCGGATGCGGCGGCCTTCCGGGATCGCGATCACCGTGCCTTCTCCCGCCTGATCCGTCTTTGACCGGCCGATCAGCAGGCGCAGCCCTTCGGGCGGCAGTTCGACGTCGCTGACATCCAGAGCCACCAGTTCCGACCGGCGCAGGGCAGCCGCCATGCCGATCGCCAGCAGGGCCCGGTCGCGCAGCGCGCGCAGGTCATCGCCCTTGATCGTTTGCAGCATATCGCGCAGCGCATCGGCATCGGCGGGTTTCTTGCGCGTCTTGCGCGTGCCCATGGAGCTTCTTATGCCCGCCAGCACTTCCCGGATGACGCCTGATCCGGGCTGCTCCTGTGGCGGATCGAAACCGGCCTGGCGATGATGATAGCCGATCGCGGCGAGCCTGCGGCCGATGGTATTCGCCTTCGTGCCGGTATCGGCTTCCGAAGCGAGAAAGGTCGCGACCACTGGCGGCGTCGCGGGCAGGCTCTCCAATCCGCGCGCTTCGCACCAGGCGGTAAAGATCTTCCAGTCGGACGCATAGGCCCGCCGGGTTGCGGCCGACCGGGATGCACGGGCATAGTCCGCCGCGCGCGCGGCTTCGGCATGCAGGATGTCGGGCAGCACCGGCTGCGGCACGGTGGCCGGAAGATTGTCGCCGTCGCGAGGATCGCCAATGCCCATTGCCGGACACTCTAGACCTCACTCATTATACCGTCAATCTTATGTCCGAGAATCACACTTATCGGACATAAGGGCAGGGTCCTCCGATCTTCATCGCGAGATCAGTCCTTCAAGAGTCGGCCCAGCATGGACCGAGAATCGCAGTGACATCCGTCTCTCTGCCTGGCTTGTGCCACCGCGTCGGCCAATCGAGCGCGTCCGCAAGCGGAGAAGCTCATGGAGCAGCCGTGTTGCGAGAACTGCGAGCTGTCTCGGCCCCTTAACTCCGATCTGGCATATTGCTGTTTAGCATGATAATATCCCTAAATTGATGTATTAAACATCATTGAGGCGCTATGATCACATCTCAGCAAATGCGCGCTGCGCGGGCGCTTCTTGGTATCGACCAGCGGCGGCTGGCGGAGCTTGCGGGGGTTTCGCTGCCCACGATCCAGCGCATGGAAGCGTCCGGCGGTCAGGTGCGCAGCGTCGTCGACACGCTGGTCAAAGTGATCAACGCGCTCGAAGCAGCGGGGATCGAAATCATCGGCGAAAATGCGCCAAGCAACGGCGCCGGGCGCGGCGTGCGCCTGAAAGAAAGCGCAAGCGGGAAGCAGGCGGGGCGCGTGGCGTCGTTCCTGTACGACCAGGCGGAGCAACCGGTGGCGGGCGATGGCGATGCGAACTGACCTTCGCCTGGCAGCCTTCACGCCCAAGCTGATCACCGTCCTGGGCGAAGGCTATTCGCTCGACCGGTTGCGGCGCGATGCCGTCGCCGGTCTGACGGTCGCGATCGTAGCGCTTCCGCTTGCCATGGCGCTTGCGATCGCGAGTGGAGCATCGCCCGACAAGGGCCTCATTACCGCGATCGTCGCGGGTTTCCTCATTTCCGGGCTGGGTGGATCGCGCGTTCAGGTCGGCGGGCCGACCGGCGCTTTTGTCGTCGTCGTGTTCAACGTCATCGCGCAGCATGGCTATGACGGACTGTTGCTCGCGACATTGATCGCGGGCGGCATGCTGATCGTCGCGGGCTATGCGAAGCTGGGCAGTCTGATCCGCTTCATCCCGCATCCGGTCGTGACCGGCTTTACCGCTGGCATCGCCGTCATCATCGCGACCAGTCAGGTGAAGGATTTTCTGGGCTTGCCGATCGATCAGGTTCCGGCGGACTTCATCGAAAAATGGCGGGCCTATTTCGCTGCGCTGGTCAGCGTGCAATGGACGGCGCTCGCCATCGGCGCGGGATCGCTGGCTCTGATCGCGGCGCTGCGCCGGTGGGCGCCACGATTGCCGGGCTTTCTGATCGCGATCATTATCGCGTCGGCCGCTGCCGCCCTGCTCCATCTGCCAGTGGAAACGATCGGATCGCGCTACCCGGACATTGCCTCCGGCCTGCCCGCCCCAGCCCTGCCGGACGTCAGCTTCGCCAAGATCCAGGCGATCCTGCCGAGCGCCTTCACCATCGCCTTTCTCGCCGGGATCGAGGCGCTGCTGTCGGCGGTGGTCGCGGATGGGATGATCGGCTCACGCCATCGCTCCAATCAGGAACTGGTCGGCCAGGGCGTCGCAAACATCGCGTCCGCCTTGTTCGGCGGCCTGCCAGCCACAGGGGCGATCGCGCGCACCGCCACCAATATCAAAGCCGGGGCGACGACCCCGGTGGCGGGGATGCTGCACGCCGCCTTCCTGCTCCTGTTCGTCCTGCTCGCCTCCGGGCTCATGGCCTATGTGCCCCTGGCGGCCCTTGCGGCGATCCTGTTCGTGGTCGCGTGGAGCATGAGCGAGCAGGACAGGTTCCTGCTGCTGCTCCGCATGCCCGGCAGTGACCGGGTCCTGTTGCTCCTTACCTTCGCTTTGACGGTGCTGGTCGACCTGACCGTGGCGATCGGCGTCGGCGTGACGCTCGCCTCGCTGTTGTTCATGATGCGGATGAGCAGGACGGTGGATATCGCCACCGGCCTGGACGATGTGCGGAGCGACGATCAGGATGGTGGGGAGGAAATCGATCAGCGCGCGGCCTTGCCGGACGGTGTCGAGGTCTTCCGTATCGAAGGGCCGGTCTTCTTCGGCGTCGCTAACGAACTGCTCGATACGCTGCGCCGCATCGGCCGCCGCCCGAAAGTCATGATCCTGCGAATGCGGCGGGTTCCCTTTCTCGACGCCAGCGGCGCGGCCGCCATCGATCAGATCGTCAGGCAGGCGGCGGCTGGCGGCACCAGCGTCATCCTGTCGGGCGTTCAGCCCCAGCCGCTTGCCATGCTGGAGCATACTGGCCTCGGCCCGTCCGGCGGACGCGTGAGCCATAGCCCCGATCTGGCTACCGCCCTGCATATGGCCGCCGCCATCGCCGCTGCGCCAGAATCCGCCAGCGCCGGGTGATGGCTCAGCTATCCGCCTTGCGCGCCCGCCTCGCCGTCTCCGCCTCCCACTCGCTGCGATAGCGGCCCGAAGCCAGCATGCCGCACGCCTGTTCGGCCTGTTGCCGCACCCGGTCGAGCTGCGCGGCGGCATAAGCGGGGTCCATGCCGGGCATGATCCTGTCGATCCTGACATGGTCGACCCGGCTCATCGCCAGCCCGCGCCACAGATAGATGTCGAACACTTCCTTGAGCGCTGCCATCTGCCCCTGATCCTGCAACCATGGCAGCGGCGCGCCGGATGTGGAGAAGCAGATGAGCGGCTTGCCTTCGACCGCGGACTGGCCGCTCGCCTGCTGCATGTCCTGAAAGGCGTAGCCCGCGCCCATCACGCGATCGACATAGCCCTTGAGGATGGCGGGCGGCAGTCCGAACCAGATGGGATAGATGAAGACGATTACGCTTGCCGCCGCAAGCTGCTCAAGCTCGCTGGCGACATCCGGCGCGGGCCGCCAGTCCTCGCCGCCGGGCCGCTCCTCGGCCTTCAGCAGCGGGTCGAAGCCCAGGGCGTAAAGATCGCGCAGGACCACCTCCTGCCCCTTGTCCCGCACGGCCTGCGCATAGGTCTGCGCCATGGCGTGATTGAAGCTGTCCGGCGACGGATTGGCGAGCACCAGCAGATGGCGTAATGGGGCTTCGCCGGTCTTGTTATCCGTCAACGTCACCTCCACAGTCATACACGCCCAACTTGGCGCAGGGCATCACGGTTTCAAAGCCTGACCCGCGCGAATTATCACCTTGAGCGCTTCGGTCTGCGCCGCCCTTGAGAAAGTGTCATAGGCATCCAGAATGTCATCAAGGTCGAAATGATGCGTGATCAGCGCGCCGGGGTCGAGCTTATGGCTCGTCACGGTCTTCATCAGCATCGGCGTGCTGACCGTGTCGACCAGCCGGGTCGTGATGGTGATGTTCTTCGACCAGAGTTCTTCAAGGTGAAGGTCGACCTTGGTCCCATGCACGCCGACATTGGCGACCACGCCTCCCGGCGCCACCAGACGGGTGCAGAGTTCGAAGGTCGCGGGCACGCCCACGGCCTCGATCGCGGTATCGACGCCCTGTGCCCCGGTAAGCCGCAGGATCGCGTCGGCCACATCTTCCTTGCCGCTGTTGATCACGCCGGTCGCGCCGAACCGCTCCGCAACCGCCAGCCGATGGTCATCCAGGTCGATCATGATGATATGGGCTGGCGAGAAGAATTGCGCCGTCAGCAGCGTGGCGAGCCCGATGGGGCCCGCGCCGACGATCGCGACGCTGCTCCCCGGCATGATCTTGCCGTTTAGCACCCCGCACTCATAGCCTGTCGGCAATATGTCGCTCAGCATCACCAGCGCCTCTTCCTCGGCACCCGCCGGAATGGGGTGAAGGCTGTTGTCGGCATGGGGGATGCGCACATATTCGGCCTGCGTGCCATCGATGACATTGCCCAATATCCAGCCGCCGTCGGCGCAGTGCGAATAGAGGCCGCGCCGGCAATAGCCGCACCGCGCGCAGGAGGTGATGCAGGATATGAGGACATGGTCGCCGGGGCGGACGCTGCTGACGGCATCGCCCACTTCCTCGACGATGCCCACGCCTTCGTGCCCCAATATGCGTCCCGGCTCGCAGCTTGGCACATCGCCCTTGAGGATATGGAGGTCGGTTCCGCAGATGGTGGTGCGGGTGACCCGGACCACTGCATCCGTCGCGCGGCTGATCCGGGGCTTGGGCCGCTCCTCAAGGCTTTTCTGTCCCGGTCCATGATAGACAAGCGCTTTCATCGGCTCTCCTCCGTCAAGGGGCTGTGCGTCACTCCTGCATCTTCATGCTCAGCCCAATTTGCGGGACACGAGCACAAGGGTGGAATCGCCGGGATAGGGCTTCACGTCGAAACCGGAGTCCCGCTCGACCTCGATAGCGGCCTGGTTCTGGCGGCTTTCCAGCGCTTCGAGCGTCTCCACGCCGCATGCCTTCGCATAGTCTGCCGCATGGTTCAGCATGGTCCAGCCAATGCCCTTATGCTTCATGTCCTTGCGTACGACGATGGCGACCTCGGCGCGCTTTCCTCCGGCATCCTTGGCGATCATCGCGGTGGCGGCCAGCGTGCCGTCATCCAGAAAGGCCAGGAAATCTTCCGTCTGCTTGTGATCGACATCGACCATCATCGCGATCTGGTCTTCCGACACCTCGTTTATCCCGGCAAGAAAGCGGAAGCGAAGGTCGTCCGCCGTCACTTGCGAGAAGAAGGAACGAAGAAGATCGCCGTCCGTGTTCTGCACAGCGCGAATGCCCAGCCGCACGCCCTGATTGGTGGTTGCGAATTCAAGCTGTGCGGCGTCAGTCATGAAAAGACCCTCTTCGTTGGACGCGTCCGGCAACCCGGCCGCTGCTGCATCCAGTCTATCCCGGCTGCATGAGTCGCGCCACCCGCTGCGGCACCGGTCTCCTGCTTATATCTGCCCTGAATGCCCGGCATCTGCTTGGAAAGTCATCCTTCTCTTGCCCCATTAAATGCCTGAACCTTGTCAGGCGGATGACAAAAGGGCCTTGAGCGCCTGGGCGAGATGTATTTCCTGCAATGGCTTCGGGAGTATGGCCGTCCCGTCCAGATCGTCCGGCCGGGACGCGTGCAGTTCGATATAGCCCGTTGCGAACAGGAAGGGGATGCCCCTGTCCCGCAAGGCGCGTGCAACCGGCCAGCTGCGTTCGCCCGCCAGGTTGACGTCCAGCAGCGCGGCGTCGATCGGCTCGCCCGAATGGACGAGTTTCAGCGCGTCCTCCAGACGGGAGACCGGCCCCACGACCTTATAGCCAAGGTCAACGAGCATGTCTTCGATATGCATGGCGACAAGGAATTCATCCTCGACCAGAAGAACCCTGCACATGGGCTTAGTGGACGCAGCCGTGCGCGCAGTGCGGCCGCTTGGCCAGTATCTCCTTGGCCGGAAGGTCCAGCGTGCAGGCAAGGCCCGCCGGATCAAGCGCGATCTCACATTGCCCGCGCAGATTGTGCGTGACGAGCTGCCGGATGAGTTTGGTGCCGAAACCTTCGGCGGCCACAGGCTGCACAGGCGGGCCGCCCCTTTCCTTCCAGCAGATCCGCACGCCGCCTCCTCCGCCGCCAATCTCGACCGCCACCTCGACGTGGCCCTTGGGGGATGCGAGCGCGCCATATTTCACGGCGTTGGTCGCCAACTCGTTGAAAATGAGGGCAAGGTCCATCGCGGCCCGTGGATTGAGCGTCCGGCTGCTGGCGGCGAAACTGGTCTGGTCGCCGAAGGGCCGCAGTACGGCGCCCAGCACATCGTCCAGGCCCACGCCCTTCCATTCGACCGCCGCCAGTTGATCGTGGATGTGCGACAGCGCGCCCAGCCTTCCACGCAGGGCGATCCGGGCCCCATCCATCGACTGCGCGCCCCGCAGCGTCTTTTCCACCAGCGCCTGCACCGTCGCGATCGAATTCTTGACCCGGTGGCTGAGTTCGGCGGTCAGCAGCCGTTGATGCTCCAGCGCCTCGGCCAGTTCGCCGGTGCGGTCGGCGATCCGCTGCTCCAGTTCGGCATTGAGCTGGACAAGCGCCTCCCGGCTGCGCCTGACCGAAGCGCTTTCCACCATTTCCCAGCCGCCGCGCCGCCGCGCCAGGGCGAAATCATGCGCCTGCACCACGTCGAGAACCGCGTTGGAATCGCAATCGACCGCATTGTAGCTGCAAAGCGCCAATATCGGCCGGTTGGCGAAGGCGTCGCGCAGGCAATGCTCATAATCCATGAAGTCATCCCACATATCCTCTTCAAGGAATGCGGTGTTGCCGGTGAGCCGGAGACCCCGGTAACCACTTTGCAGCGCTTCCTGAACGGAATCGATCCAGGCCCCGGCGACATCGCGCGCCGAACGGCCGCCATAGCGGGTATACCATTCCTCATGGCCGTATATGGCGATCTGCTTGTTCGCGATGCGCTGGTCGAGTCCGTCGACATGGCTGTTGAGCGCGGACCATGCCTGCTCGGCCGGGAATGGCGCAGCCGTGACCCACAGGCCTGCCTCGCCCTGCTCCAGCCCTGTCTTGAAGAAGGGGATGAGCGTTTCGCCAAGGTCCTCGGCATCACGATAGAAATGGCAGAAATGCGTTCCCCATTCGACGTCGCCTATGGGACCGATCCCGGTCTGTACCTGCAAAGCCCCCTCCTCCGCCACGCATGAATATGCGTGAACGTTTGCCGGACGGCTTCGGTTCCGTGGCTCGGCCGTAGCGGCGGCGGTAAATCGTGCCGAATGCGGAACATTGCGTAGCGACAGGGGTGCAGGGTGCTGCCAGCTTGATCCCCGAAGACAACAGGAAAGGGGTTTGACGAATGAGTGAAAATGGCCACGATCTTCATGCCGAATTCCCGCAGCACCGCGCCGTGCTGCACGATCTGAAGGTTGAGAACGCCAGCTTCCGCGAACTGTCGGCGCGCTATCATGAGACCGCGCAGGAAATTTCGCGCATCGAGGCTGGCATCGAACCGGCGTCGGACCAGCGGCTTGAGGACCTCAAGAAGCATCGCCTCCAGATGCTCGACCAGGTGTCGGCGATGATCGCGGAAAAGCAGGCCGCCTGATGCGTGACGAGGCGAAGATACGCCAGCAGTTGGAAAGCCGCCTTGACGAACTGCGCCTTCGGGTCAGCGCGATCGAGGCGGAACTCCGGCAGCCGCTGGACGATGATTTCGGCGAACAGGCGGTCGACCGGGAAGATGATGAGACGCTCGACGCGGTCGAACTGGCCGCCATCGCCGAAATTGAGCTTATCGAGGACGCGCTGACACGGCTACGCGGCGGAACCTACGGGCTGTGCGTCTCTTGCGGAGACGAGATCGCGCCCAAACGCCTCGAAGCGCTCCCGGCGTGCCGTCTCTGCATCACCTGCGCGCAAGCGGCGGAAAAGGCCTGACGCGCATCCGCCGGACGGAAATGCGTTTGCCAGCAAGAAACGAGACGCGCGCTGCGGCGAAAGTCCATAGCTGGACGGCTCCATTGAAGGAGCCGGGAAATGAAACTGCTGGAAGGCAAAACCGCCATCATCACAGGCGCAAGTTCGGGCATCGGGAAAGCGGCCGCGACATTGTTCGCTGCCAATGGCGCTGCCGTGGTGCTCGTCGCCCGCCGTCAGGCCCTGCTCGATCAGCTTGCGGCCGGGATCAGGCAAGCTGGAGGGCGGGCGATCGCCATTGCCGGAGACGTGACGCAGGAGCAGACCCACGAGCAAGCCGTTGCTGCCGCGCAAAAGGCGTTTGGCGGCTTGCACATCGCCTTCAACAATGCCGGCCTGACCGGGCATGCAAAGCCGCTGGCCGACATCGACCCTGAACAATGGTCGCAGGTGCTCGCGGTGAACCTGACCGCCGCCTTTCTTGGAGCGCGGTCGCAGATTCCCGCGATGCTGGATCAGGGATCGGGCGCGCTTATCTTCACCGGCAGCTTCGTCGGCAACAGCGTGGGCCTGCCGGGCATGGGCCCCTATGCGGCGGCCAAGGCGGGATTGATGGGTCTGGTCCGCAGCATAGCGGCGGATTATGGCGCGGCGGGCATCCGCGCGAACGCGCTCCTGCCGGGCGGCACCGCGACAGACATGGCTGGCGATGAGGGTCAGCGCGCGTGGGCCGCGAGCCTCCACGCCATGAAACGCATCGCCGAGCCGGAGGAGATCGCTCAGGCCGCGCTGTTCCTTACCAGCGATATGTCGAGCTTCGTCACGGGATCGGCGCTTTGGGCCGATGGCGGCAACGCGGCGGTGAAGATCTAGGCCGGTTCGGAAGGGGAAAGCCCCTCGCCTGCCTGAGCTGGACGAGGGGCTTTCCCTTTTGCTCCTAGATCGCGTTGCGCTTTGCGATCGTGCCAAGATGACGGCCGCTGGGCTTGATCGTGCGCTTGAAGTTGGTGCGATCGACGTCGACCAGGCCGAAGCGCTGGTGGAAGCCTTCATTCCACTCCCAATTGTCGAGCAGCGTCCAATGGAAATAGCCGCGCACGTCCGCGCCCTCATCCATGGCACTCTTCAAACCGGCCAGCGCGCCGTTGATATAGGCGATACGCTGCGCGTCATCATCGGTCGAAATGCCGTTCTCGGTGACATAGATCGGCACCTTCACCTGCGACGCGGCGTAGCGCACGATATTGCCGATGGCGGCGGGATAATATTCCCACTTGCTCTTGGTGAACTGGGCATCCTTGCCCGCCTTGCGCGGTCCTTCGGGGCCGATCAGATAACGGGTATAGCCCTGCGCGCCCAGAAAGTCGCTGCGGCCAGCGGCTTCAAGCCACTGCGCATAGACTTCCTGGCGCTTCTGCGCGACCTTTGCCTCGCCGCCGTCCACCGCCTGATCATCGCCGATGGAAACGATCGCACCGACCGGGAACTTGCCCGGACCAGCCTTCAGCGCGGCCATGGCGAGTTCGTGCGCGCGGATCATCGCAGGCACCGCCACCTTGGGATCGCTGAACAGGAAGGAGGAGAATTCGTCGCTGCCCACCTTTTTCGCGGCCAGCTTCATCAGCGGAGCCGACATGGACGCGATGTCCATCGGCTGGCCGGTCGCGCTCTGCATGTCCGGCGACCATTTAACGACCAGCGGTGCATTGGGCTCATTGAAGGGCACCGCCATGCCGATAAGGTCGCCCATATGCTTGGACACGCGATCGGCATAGCGCGCGAACAGTTCCGGCGCGTCCGGCTTGTTCCATGCGCCACGGGCAGCGAACCAGCGCGGTGACGAGAAATGGTTGAGCGTCACGTTGGGGAAGATGCCCGCATCGCGGCACGCGGCGATACAGCGACGGTAATGGTCCAGTTCGGCGAGCGAAAAATGCCCTTCTTCCGGCTCGATACGGGACCATTCTATCGAAAAACGATAGGCGTTGAGGCCCAGCGCCTTCACCAGGGCGACGTCTTCGTCCCAGCGGTGATAGCTGTCGCAGGCATCGCCTGATCGCTCCCTAAAGGGAGAAGGCTTCATATTTTCCACGACCCACAGGTCGGAACTGACATTATTGCCCTCGGTCTGATGACCCGCGCTGGAAGCGCCCCACAGGAAACCCTTGGGGAAGCTTCCCTTCGCCGCCCCGCGCGCCGGAGCAGCGGCGGCAGCCGGAGTTGCGAGCAGCGCCGAGCCCGCTGCCATGCTCATTAGAATCGACCGCCGGTCGAGCGCGTCATCGAAATCCATGAAATATCCTCTTCATCCTTTTTGGACCACGCCGCGGTCTCTGGATGGCCCGGCGCTGTAAGCGATAGTGATTAAAAAGAATAGGGGTTGTCAATTAAATCCGCCTGTCATAACGGTCCGCCCGATTTTCAAATCACTTTTAGATGCAGCAGCATCAGCCATGTACATGGGGAGGAATGTTATGCGATTTTGGCACTTTACGCGCGCCGCGTTGATGGCCGGTTCGGCCCTCGCGGGACTTGCGCCTGCCGCCTATGCCCAGCAAGCCACCGAAGCGCAGAGCGACGTCAGCGCGGCCGACCCGGCATCGGGCGACATCATCGTCACGGCGACTCGCCGCAACCAGAGCCTTCAGGATGTTCCCGTGGTCGTCACCGCCGTTTCGGGCGAGCAGATCAAGGAACTGAACTTCACCACCTTCACGGACATTCAGGCGCTCTCGCCCGGTCTGTCCTTCACGCCGCGCGGCTCGGCGGGCACGGTGACGGCGCTTCGCGGCGTCAGCACCAGCAACACGACGGGCGCGCCCCCGGCCGTCGTCATCTACTTCAATGAAGTGCCGATCAACGACGCCATTGCCTTCCAGAGCCTCTATGATATCGGCCAGATCGAAGTCGTGCGCGGGCCGCAGGGCACGCTGCGCGGCGCCCCCGCCCCTGCTGGTTCGATCACCCTTGCGACCAGACGTCCCGACCTTCATGAGGTGGGCGGATATGTTCAGGGTATCGCGACCGACCAGCTTGGCCTCAACGGGCAGTTCGCGGTCAACTTCCCGATCGTTCAGGACCAGCTCGCCTTGCGTGTGGCGGGTCTTTACGACCGCAATGAAAATGGTGACGTCCACAGCCTGACGACCGGCGTGGAATCAGGCGCGAAGACCAAGAGCATCCGTGCCTCGCTGCTGTGGGAGCCGATGCCCCAGCTGTCCATTCTGGCCACCTACCAATATCTTCGTAACGCCGGCCGGTCGCTGGCGACTGTGGAAGGTTCGGGCCTGGGCTATAATGGCCCGGTCATCCGCGATCCCAAGCAGCGCGTGGCGGTTCAGGAGGATCTGTCCTACCGCCGCCTGACTGCGCATTATGCATCGCTTTCGGCGAAATATGACCTTGGCGACGCGTCGATCAACTATATCGGCGGCTACAACAAGTTCCGCAGCGTCACTCCGATCGGCGTTGGCGACAATGATCCGGGCAATGCCATCCCCGGCTATTCGGAACCGCAGAATTTCGACAATCCCGTCGAAAGCTGGTCCCACGAACTGCGGCTGGATGGCAAGACTCCAGGCGGTTTCCTCGACTATACGGTCGGCGGCTTCTACTCCAAGGGCACGTCCGACGTTACCCGCCTGAACATCTTCACCTATCTGCCGGGCGCTTTTGGCGGCGGCGCCGTTCCTGTGCCGGGCGCTCCGGCGGCCGGCGGGGTGCTGGTCGGCGACATCACGCTGCCGATCAAGGATGTGAACAAGTCGCTCTTTGCCAGCGGCACCTTCCATCTGCCGACGAATACCGAAATATTCCTGGGCGCCCGCCACATCTGGTCCGACATCACCAAGGGCTTCAACCTCGACTTCAACTCGCCGTTCATTCCGGTGATTACCGAGCCGCAGCCGCGCCGCAAGTTCAAGGCGTGGGTGTATGACGCCAAAATCGTCCAGCATCTGAACGAAGACCTGCTGGTCTATGCGGCCTATGGCCATGGCTGGCGTGGGCCGGGCTCCAACCAGGCGACGCCGGTGCCCAACAGTGTCCGCACCGTGTCCGACGAAAAGTCCGATAATTTCGAAATCGGCTTCAAGGGCGAGTTCCTGGACAAGCGGCTGCGTTTCAACGCCGCCATCTTCCAGCAGAATTTCGATGGCTATATCGCGCGCGCCCGGTCCATTCCGAACGTGAACGAAGGCGGCCTGGCGGTGACGGCGAACGACATCACCTTCAATGGCGATGCCCGTGTCCGCGGCGCGGAAGCCGAACTCTATTTCTCGCCCAGCGACCGCTTCTATGTCCAGGGTTCGGTCGGCTACGCAAACGGCAAGTTCAAGAACGCGTCGATCCCCTGCCGCGACACCAATTTCGACGGTGTTCCCGACAGCGGCGCTACGCCGACCTCGCCGTCTGCTTTCCCGGCCGGTACGCCGGTGGCCTTCTGCCGCTCCAACGGCGCGCTGTCGGACGTGCCCAAGTGGAACACGACCCTGCTGTCGGAATATAACGCGCCTCTCGGTCAGGCCACGGCCTATCTGCGCGGCCTGTTCACCTGGCAGAGCAAGACGACCGACATCGCCACCGGCAATAATTACGGCAGCTACGGCATCGTGAACCTGTTCCTGGGCGCTCGCGAGATCGTGCCGGGTCTGGACGTCAACATCTTCGCGAAGAACATCTTCAATGTTCAGAAGGTCACCTTCCGCGACGCTGAATATGTCCTTGGCGGCTATCGTTCGGGTTACAACAATGTGAACTTCACCCCGCCCCGCGAAGTCGGCGTCACCGCCCGCTTCTCCTTCGGCGGCGGTTAAGGGAAAGGGCTTTGCCGGGCGGCTATTCCGCCCGGCAGGAGGCGACAGGAAAAAGGGGCATGATCCGGCCTGGATCATGCCCCTTTTCCTTTCGGTCAATCCGGTGGTTGCCTTCAGCCCTATCTGGCGCAGGAACTCGTCCTGATCGAACCCTTCACAGACTTCCGGGCACCCGCCTGTCTTTGGCAGGCGTACAGAACAGACTGCGGCATTCAGACCTGCACGAACGACCCGAACGGATTGGCGACGACAGCTATCCTATCGCTGTTCGACGGTAACGCTGTCGATCGTCATGCCGCTCGCAGGATTGCCGACCGGAGCA
This sequence comes from Sphingobium sp. DC-2, assembly GCF_000722555.1. NCBI lineage: Bacteria > Pseudomonadati > Pseudomonadota > Alphaproteobacteria > Sphingomonadales > Sphingobiaceae > Sphingobium > Sphingobium sp. DC-2. Next base: position 116,323 of record NZ_JNAC01000043.1, read on the forward strand.
TCTTTCGGGTAATCGCCTGCGGGCGACCCCGTGTCCACGCCCACGTCGAAACTGCCGGTGATCGAATAGAAGATGGGCGGGCTCGCCGGAACCCTGCCGGACGCCACTTCCGCGCCATTGACGATCAGGCCCAGCCGCGCGCCCTTCGCCATGCCCTTGCCGTCATAGTCGAAATTCATGCGGACGGCATTCTGTCCCACCGGCAGAGGCTTCCTGCCCTTGAGCGTCAGTGTGGCGATATTGTACAGGCGGTACGTGAAGACCGGATAGCGTTTTGCGTCCAGATAGAGCGCCCAGCCCGCATCCGTGCTTCCCAGCGTCGCGACCACGCCGTGCGCCTGCTTGCCGGCGCCAAGCTTCGCTTCCACGCCCCATGACCGGCCGACCAGCCTGGGCAAGGCCGCTTCCGGCACGCCGACCGCGCCTTCATAATAGGTCCGGCTTTTCGCGCCCGTCTGCAAGCTTGGCAGCCCGGCATCGCCGAACTGCTGACCCTTTAGCGGCAGCACCTGGTTTGCGGCGGCTTCGCGGGTGAACAGGGCCTGCAATTCCTTGAGCTTCGCCGGTTGGCTGGCCGCCAGATCATGGGCTTGCGAAAAGTCGCTGTTGAGGTCGTACAGTTCCCAGCGGTCCTGTTCGAACGGCTTCGCGCCAGCGCCCAGCGCCGCGCCCCATGGCAGGCGGGTGTGGAAGGCGGATGCCATCCAGCCGTCATGATAAATGGCGCGATGGCCGAATATCTCGAAATATTGGGTCTTGTGGCGCTCCGGTGCGTTCGCGTTATTGAAGGTATAGAGCAGGCTCGTGCCATCCATCGGCACCTGCTTCACGCCGTCGACCTCTGCGGGCGCGGGGATGCCGGTCGCCTCCAATATGGTCGGCACGACGTCATTCACATGGCCAAACTGGCTGCGCAGTCCGCCCGGCTGACTGATCTTCCTGGGCCAGCTGATCACCAGTCCGTTGCGGGTGCCGCCCAGATGGGACGCCACCGCCTTGGTCCACTGAAATGGCGTGCCCGCGGCCCACGCCCAGGCGGCATTGATATGCGCGCTCGCCTTTGGCCCGCCGATAGTGTCCATATGGGCCAGCTTGGATTCCAGCGTTTCAGGCATGCCTTGCAGCGCGCCGAGGTAATTGAGGCTGCCGCCCAGCCCGCCTTCCGCGCTCGCGCCATTGTCGCCCACGACATAGATGAACAGCGTGTTGTCGAACTCGCCCGCATCCTTGAGCGATTGGACAAGCCTGCCCATTTCCGCGTCCGTATGCGCCATGAAGCCCGCATAGGTTTCCATCAGGCGCGATGCGAACCGCTTTTCATCGGGGGACAGGCTGTCCCATGCGGGCATCCCTTCCGGGCGCGGAGTCAACTGCGTGTTGGGCGGTATGATCCCCAGCCGCTTCTGACGGGCGAAGGTCTCTTCCCGCAGCTTGTCCCATCCCTGATCGAACTTGCCGCGATATTGGTCGATCCACTGCTGCCGCACCTGGAGCGGTGCGTGGATCGCGCCGGGGGCCATGTAAAGGAAGAAGGGCTTTTTCGGATTGATCGCGCGCTGGCCGCGGAACCAGTTGATGCTCTGCGTCACAAGATCATCGGTCAGGTGATAGTCCTTGCCCGCCGGACGCCGCACCGGGGTCGTGCCGTCGAACAGCGACGGTTCGAACTGGTCGGTCTCGCCCCCTTCGAACCCGTAGAATTTCTCGAAGCCCTCGCCGGTCGGCCAGCGGTCGAACGGGCCGCTTGGCGATGTTTCCCACGCCGCCGTAGTATGCCACTTGCCAAAGGCTGCGGTGCTGTATCCGTTTTCGCGCAGCACCTCCGCGATCATGGCGCTGTCCTTCGTATGGAAGCCGCTATAGCCGGGGCGGCTGTCCGCGATCACCGCGCCCACCCCTGTCCGGTGCGCGTTCCGTCCAGTGAGGAGCGAAGCGCGCGTCGGCGAGCACATCGCCGTCGTATGAAAGCGGTTATAGGTCAGGCCCTGCCGGGCGAGCGCGCTCAGGGCAGGCGTGTCGACCGGCCCGCCAAAGGTGGAGGTGGTGCCAAAGCCGACATCGTCCAGCAGCACCAGCACGATGTTGGGCGCGCCCGCAGGAGCCTGCCGCACATATTGGGGCGCCTTGACCGGCGGCGCTGCTTCCTGCGCGAGGGCGGGCGAGAGGATGAGAGCGGAACAGGCCGTTCCAGCAAGTAATTTCAAAAGTCTGGCCGTCATCTTGTCTCTCTTCCCTGTTGTGCTGCTGCGGCGGAGCGCGGCCGTTCCTTCCGGCCGCGCTCCGCATGTTCCGGTTTGAATCAGCCCACGTCCACGCGGATGCGCGACAGGCGGATTTCCTGAATGCGCCATTCGCTGCCGATACGGACATAGCGTTCATGATAATGGCCGTAGCCGTGCATCCATTTGAAGGGCAGCGGCGAGCCTTCCTGAACCCACAGCTTGTCCTCCATCGCCCAGATGCCAGTCGCGCGGTCCGGGCTTTCGATGGTGATTTCCGGCATGTGGCCGTGATGGACAGTCTGGATATGCTCCAAAATGGGCGCGAGCTTGGCCACATAGGGGGCGGCCCCATGGGTCAGCTGGCTTTCGTCCGGCTCGCCCGTCGATTCCCGGAAATCGGCGATCAGGTCGGGCGCGAAGGTCGCTTCCAATCCGACCCAATCCTTCATGTCCATCGTGCGGAAATAGCGCGCCTTGAGCGCATGGATTTCCAATGTGGCGGCGATTTTTTCTGCTTCGGTCACAATCTCGTTCCTCGTCCTGAAGGCTGGCGCGGTTACCAGCTCACCTTGTTCGCGGCTTCGATCGCCGCCTGCATGTCCGGTGGCAACAGCACGCCGCGCTTCTCGGCCGCCTTGGCCGCTTCGGCGAAACGCTTATGATAGACGTCCGGCGTTCCATAAAGCGCCTTCAACTGCTCCGTGGTGAAGGGAAAGGTGCGCCCCGACCCGCCGATGCATTCGCCGCGCCAGTCATAGCGGGCGACGGGAACATCCACCCATGGCGTGCGCAGGCCGCCCTTCACATTGCCGTTCGCGTCGAAATAGCTGGCGGGCTCAAGCACCGGCTGCTTTGGCCCTTCGAAGGAGGCAAGCTGCGGGAAACTGGGCGCTGCCTTGCCGCTCTTGATCCACCGGTCGATGGCGACGATGGCCGCGCCGGAGACATATTGCACCGGGAAAGTGTTGGCATAGTCGGCCGGGCAATTGCCGCCGTCCAGGCCCAGGTCGCGCTGGTTCGCCTTGCCGACGCGGGCCATATAGGGGCCGGTCGTGTGCGAGCTGCCAGCAGGCGCCCAGAAGCGCAGCATCCTGCCTTCCTCACGCGGGCCGCGCTCGGCCGATGCGGTGGTGGTGTTGAGCACGATCACCGGCACGCCGACATCGGTTCGCACGGTCGGCAAGGGCGTGTCGGCGCCCGATAGCTTCAGCTTCGCGCCGGTATGCAGGTCTTGCAGGAAAAAGCCGTCGAACACTTTGGCCTGCGGCTGGACGGCGTTGATGTAGATCGCCAGCCTTTCGCCCGCGATCGTGTTGCCCACGCCGATCACGGCCTTGGGGTTCAGGCCAGCGAAGGGATCGGGACCGCCCGCCGCCTTCTTGTCTTTCAGGGCAGCGGCGATCTGGGTCAGCATGTCATAGGACATGTCGCTCGACGGCACGGACAGGCTGCCGTAGCGCTGCGGGTCCCAGCGGGCGAGCGTGGTGCCGATGGGGATCTGCTTTCCGGCATAGGTGATCGTCTGCGGGGGCTTTGTATCGTCAATGCCTTCATGATGCATCGATACCCCTACCCAGCCGAAGCCGTTGCGCAGCAGCGTCTCGGCGTTCCAGCGGTAATTGGTGTCCCGCTCCGTGCCGAAATATTCCTGCATATATTCGATGACGATGGTGCCGTTGAACTTGTCCGCGGGCGGCTTGCGGACGAGGATACGGGTTTTGTACGGCACGTCCTCCCCTGCCACGACCTGCCATCGGCCATCCGCGCCCAGCGTGGTGCCCGGCGCGACATGATAGGCATGGGCCTTGCCGGAAACGAAATATTCGCTTTCCGTATAGCCGTAGGGCGCCAGGTCGACGATGGAGGCGGAATAGGGAAAGCCGCGCGTGCCCCCGGTAACCGGCCCTTCGAAGGTGACAGCGCCCACGGCGGCGGGCTGCGCCTTCACCTGCCCGGGCGGAGAGACGGCGCATCCCGGCTGAACCAGCATCGTTGCCGCAAGCAGGGGCATCAACCACAATGTGTTGGGCTTCATCTCTTTTCTCCGGTTATTTCTTGGGCAGGGCGAAGGCGACGATGCTGTTGCGGCCTTCGGACATGACGGAACTCATCTTGGCGATCGCCGGATCGTAGGACCCGGCCATCAGGGCGATGAACTGGCGGCCGCCCGACTTGTAAACGGCTGGAACGCCGCCGGGGACGGACGGCAGCGGCGCTTGCCAGATCAGTTTCCCGTCGGCCATGCTCCACGCCCGCAGCTTGCGGTCCTGCGTCCCGGCAAAGATCAGGTCGCCCGCCGTCGCGACGATGGTGCCGCGCGGGAACAGCGTGCCGGAATCCTTAAGGCCCGGAAGCTCGCCGAAGGGAACCTGCCACAGCTTCTTGCCGCTGTTCATGTCATAGGCGGTCATGGTCGACCATGGCGTCGCGCTGGCGGGCAGCATCGTCTTGCTGAACAGGAAATTGTAACCGGTCTTGAGCTTGATCGGCCCGCTCTTTGCGGCTGCTCCCTCCCCGCCCTGACCGTCCGGCCCGGCGGCAACGGCAGGGCTGCTGACCTTGCCCGCCTGTTCCTGGCTGAAGCCCAGGAACAGCAGCAGGTCCTTCATCTCCTGCGGTTTCAGGTTGAATGCGGGCATCACCGCCCGGCCGCGCGTCACGATTTCGCTCACCTGGCCCGCCGTCCGGCGCGACGCGATGCCGGTCAGCGCGGGAATGGCTGGCGGCTGGCCAGCGCGCTTTTCGCCATGGCAGGACGCACAATTCTGCGCATAGACCGCCTCGCCGGGATTGCCTGCGCTTTGTCCCAGGAACATGGTGCGCGGCTTGTCGGACGGCGGCTCCATCCGCAGGATCGCGGGGATGTCCATCCCCACCACGAAGAAGCGGCCCGTGCGCGGATCGACTGCGCCATTGCCCCAATTGGTGCCGCCCGAACTGCCGGGAATCTGCAATGTCCCCTGCCTGCTCGGCGGCGTGAAAATGCCTTCATTGCGAAGGCCCGCGATCATGGCGGCGATCTGTTTCCGCTCCGCCGGATCGAGATAGGGGCTCAGGTCCTCCGCCGTCATGCGCTGACGCACGAAGGGTTCGGGCGCAGTCGGGAACGGCTGGGTGGGCGATGCCTCCTCGCCCGGAATGTCGCTCTTGGGAACCGGCCGCTCCTCGATCGGGAAAACGGGTTTTCCGGTGCGCCGTTCGAACGTGTAGATGAAGCCCGTCTTGCCCGCGACAGCCACCGCCTCGACCCGCTTGCCGTTGCGGTTGAGCGTCAGCAGCTTGGGCGCTTGCGGCAGGTCATAGTCCCACAGGTCGTGATGGACGGTCTGGAAGTGCCACAGCCTCTTGCCCGTCCGCGCGTCCAGCGCCACCAGAGAATTGGCGTAGAGATTGCTGCCCTTACGATTGACGCCGTAGAAATTATAGTCGGCCGACGCGAGCGGCACGAACAGGATGCCGTTCGCGGTGTCGAGCGTCATCTCGCTCCAGTTGTTGACGCCGCCGACCTGCTTCCACGCATCCTTGGGCCATGTCTCATAACCGGCCTCGCCGGGGTGCGGAATGCTGTGGAAGGTCCAGCGCAGCTTTCCGGTACGCACATCGAAGGCGCGGATATATCCCGGCGGGCCGTTCCATTCGTCGCCGCCTGTCGTGCCGACGATGATCAGGTCGTCGAAGATGCGGCCCGGCGACTGGGATTCGATCCGCCTGATCGTGGCGGGGTCGCGGCCCAGCCCCTGCTTGAGGTCGATCGAGCCATTGTCGCCGAAGCTCGTCACCGGCTTTCCGGTCGCGGCTTCGATTGCGTAGAGGCGATCCTGGTGGTTGTAGAACAGCCTGCGCGGCTCGCCGCGTCCGCCGTCCCAACTGCTGAGGCCCCGCATGCGCACGCCTTCCGCATCGAGCCGCCACAGCTCTCGCCCGGTCGCCGGGTCCAGCGCCAATATGCCGCCGCTATAGGGCACGAACATGCGCCCGTCGATCACCAGCGGGTTGCCGTTGGACTGGCCGTTATTCGGCAGCGGAACGCTCCAGGCGACCTGAAGATGGCCGACATTGCCGCTGTTGATATCGCTCAGCGGCGAAAATTGCGCCGAATCGGCCCCGCCCAGATAATCGGCCCACTCGCCCGTCAATTCCGGTGCGCCGGATGACGAGCATCCGCCAAGCAGTGCCGCAGCCATGGCAAGGCCGCAAATCGCGCCAAAAGGCCGTCCGCCGTACATCAACAATCCCCTCCCAGGATTTACGCTCGCAAAAAATAACGGCGGTTCGCGCCTGCAAGCGGGAACCACACGCCTCTTCAACAGCATCCGATGCGAAGAATGCGATGGAACGACCCTTCATCGAATAAAATAGAGTTAGCTTCCCATATTATCGATGGCAAGGTTGCATGAACCATCTGGCCATGACATTTTCGTTTCACTGAATTTTGCGGCTCACTTTACGGCTGGCGCGCGGGCGGGCAAATGCGTCACCATAGGACCGTGTTTGAAGGGATCGGGAATTGCCACAGGCGGTGAAGCAGGTGCGGACGGCGGGCCGGAGGGGACGGCCTTCGCGGGAGGAGGAGCGGGAGATTACCCTTGCCATCCTTGATGCCGCGCTTCGCCTTTTTCTGAACGACGGCTATGGCGCTACGTCGATGAAGCGCATCGGCGAGGAAGCGGGCGTCGCCCCCAACACGCTTTATGCCCGCTTCCCTGACAAGGCGACGCTTTTCCGCGCGATCGTCGAATGGAAGGCCGCCTTGTGGAAGGTCACCAATCCGCCCCGCTATGCCAAGCCAGGGTCGCCCATGATGGAGGTGATCGAAGTCGCCCTCACCGCCGTCTTCGACGCGATGGAGCGCGAGGACATCAGCGCGATCGGCCGCCTTCTGGCTCAGGAAACCGAGCGCTTTCCCGAACTGGCCCAGATATATCATGAAAATGCGACGCGTGTCGGCCAGGATGGGCTGGTCGAATCCATCCGCCAGAGCAGCGACTGCACATTGACGGAAGAGGAAATGTACGACCTGGCGAAAACCATGCTGGAATGCGCGTCGGGCCATATGAATCTGCGCATGTTCAACGGCGGCAGCGGGCAGGAGACGCACAGGCGCGCGGCAAAGCGCATCGCGACCCTGCTGTCGCGCGGGTCTGTCTGGCGGTAAGGCGCGGCAGGGCCGCCCTTGCGAGGTGCGGTAAAATGATAAATTGGCTCTTGTTAAATGCCTCGCTTCGTTTCATGCTGCTGCGCCTTCAAGCGTCCCGCGCCGGAGCGGAGCGCAGCTTTAGGAGATGATTGACATGACCAAGTTCCTTATCCCGGCTCTGCTGGGCCTGACCGCCGCCACCGCCGCTTATGCCCAGGCTCCCGCAGCCGCTCCGGCCGCTGCCGCCGCCGCGCAGTTCTCGACCGAGAATACCGATGTCGGCACGCTGATCGATAACCCGCAGACCAAGGCGATCGTCGACAAGCATATCCCCGGTTTCAGCAGCAATCCGCAGATCGAAATGGCGCGCGGCATGACCCTGCGGGCGATCCAGCCCTATGCCGGTGATCAGGTCACCGACGCCGCGCTTGCCGCGATCGACGCCGACTTCGCCAAGCTGCCTGCCAAGAAGTAAATATCAGGGCGCCGGAATAGGAATATACGCTGACCGGCGCCCTGCTGGACTGGGTGCCGGCCGGTGCTCCTTTCAGGCGCGGCGGCTTGTGCCTGTGCGTTGCCCGGATGGCCCGGCGACCGGTTTGCCCCGACCTGATCTTGCTTATTAAAATATAGAATAATAGTCATTTTATTATTTGCTCAGGCGGAGCCTCGGTCTAGCCGGACCCGATGGCGGCCGGACCTGTGACGCCGGGGAGGACAAGGGTTGTGAAACATCCACTCAGACTTTTGCTGTTGGCTGGCGCGGCGCTCGTGAGCATGCCCGCCATGTCGCAGGACCGTCTGGAGGAAGGCTTTCCCAATTCCCCGCAGCAGGCGCTGCCCCGCATCTATGTTGACAGCCGCGTGATCCCCTGCCGCGCGCCCGCTTATTTTGCAGGGGCGCCCCTCCTGCCGTCCGGCCTGATGGGACCTGTCACGCTTATCGAAATCCGCGATCGTTAAGAAAAGGGGGAGGAATACCGCATGTCCACCATGATGATGATTTCACGCCGAACGCTTCTCGCCTCCAGCGCTTTGCTCGCATTTTCGCCCGTCCGCGCTGCAACCGGAGGTCCGGTCTATCGCGACGCCCGCGCGCCTGTCGCCGACCGCGTCAAGGACCTGCTCTCCCGCATGACGCTGGAGGAAAAGGTCGCCCAGATGTGCAGCATGTGGACCAGCAAGGGCAAGATACTGAACGAGGATGGCAGCTTCTCGCCCGAAAAGGCCGCCACGGCGCTGCCCCATGGCCTGGGGCAGATCGGGCGTCCGGCCGACACGTTCGGCAACAAGCGCTTCTTCAAGGGCGACTGGTTCCGCGACGTCGAGGAGACCGCGCCCCTCGTCAACGCGATGCAGCGCTATTTTGTAGAGAAGACGCGGCTGGGGATTCCGGCGCTGGTCCATGAAGAAACGGCGCATGGCTATCAGGCGCGCGGCGCGACCATCTTCCCCATCCCTCCCGCGCTGGGCAGCACATGGGATCCCGAACTGGTCGAGCAGGTCTTCTCGACCGTTGCGAAGGAAGCCCGCGTGCGCGGCGTCAATGTCGCGCTCAGCCCCGTGGTCGACCTTATGCGCGAACCGCGCTGGGGCCGCATGGAGGAATTTTTCGGCGAAGACCCCTATCTCGTGGCGCAGATGGGCGCTGCCGCCGTGCGCGGTCAGCAGGGACCCCGGCCGCTGGGCAAGGACAAGGTTTTCGTCACGCTCAAGCATTTCGTGCATGGATCGCCCGAAGGCGGGCTCAACAAGGCCCCCGCCGATTTCAACGAGCGAACGCTGCGTGAAAACTACCTCGTGCCCTTCGCCCATATCATCAAGACGAGCGATCCGGCCGTCATCATGCCCGCCTATAATGAGGTGGAGGGCGTGCCAGCCCATGCGTCCAGGCAGTTGCTGGAAAAGACGGGCCGCGAACGGCTGGGCTTCAAGGGCGCCTATTTCAGCGACTATGGCGGCATAGAGGAGCTGGCGAAGGCGCATCATGTCGCCGCCGACATGGATGAAGCGGCGATACTGGCGCTCAATGCCGGGGTCGATGCGGACCTGCCCGATGGCACGGTCTATGCCCGCCTGCCTGCGCTTGTGCGCAGCGGCCGCGTGTCCGAAGCTAAGATCGACGCCGCCGTGGCCCGCATCCTGGCGATGAAGTTCGAAGCGGGCCTGTTCGAAAATCCCTATGTCGACCCGCGCCGCGTCAAGCGCGAAACCAACACGCCCGCCGCGATCGCGCTCGCCCGCAAGTCGGCGGAAAAGGCGCTCATCCTGCTCAGGAATGACGGCATCCTGCCGCTCGATCCCAATGCGAAGATGAAGCTTGCCGTCATCGGCCCCAATTCGGTGGAAGCGATGATTGGCGGCTATTCGGGTGAGAATGACCGCAAGGTCGGCGTGCTGGCGGGCCTGCGCGCGGCCGCTGGCCCCAACCTGACCATCGAGCAGTCGGACGGCGTATGGATCAGCCAGCCCGATGCGAAGGGCGAACATGGCATGATGGCGATCATGAAGCCTGTTCCCGACGAGGAAAATCGCGCGCGCATCGCGCAGGCGGTGGAGGTCGCCAAACGGTCCGACGCCGTGCTGCTGGTGATCGGCGACAATCCGCAGATCACGCGCGAAGCCGTGGCGGGACCGGGCGACCGCAACTCGCTGGACCTGTTCGGCCTGCAAAATGACCTGGTCGATGCCATCCTCGCCACGGGCAAGCCGGTCGTCACCCTGTTGCTCAATGGGCGGCCCATATCGGTCAACCGTCTGGCCGAAAAAGCCAATGCGCTGCTGGAAGGCTGGTATCTGGGCGAAGAGGGCGGCAATGCGGTCGCCAATATCGTCTTTGGCAAGGCCAATCCGGGCGGCAAGCTGCCCGTGTCGATCCCCCGCTCGGTCGGGGAGCTTCCCGCCTTCTACAATCGCCATCCCTCATCGGCGGGCAGCTATGTGGAAGGGAAGCGCGGACCGCTCTATCCGTTCGGCCATGGCCTCAGCTACACCAGCTTCGACATCTCCGCCCCCCGCCTTTCCGCGCCGGAGATCGGCCGGACCGATGCCTTCTGGGTTGAGGTGGACGTTACCAACACTGGCAAGCGCGAAGGCGACGAGGTGGTGCAGATCTATATCCGTGACGAGGTAAGCTCGGTCCCCCGCCCCGTGCTGGAACTCAAGGCGTTCCGCCGCATCACGCTCAAGCCGGGCGAGAAGCGGACCGTGCGGTTCGACCTCACGCCCGACGCGCTCGCTTTCTGGAACATCGACATGGAATGGACGGTCGAACCGGGCGCCTTCACCATCTCGGCAGGCCCAAGCTCGGCCGTGCTGAAAAGCAGCAAGCTGACCGTGCGCGCCTGACGCGACATGATTTTACCGGACCGCTCAGCGCGAACGGAAAGGCGCGGCATGTAGCAGGAAGCGAGTTCGCCGCGATACGCCTCAGGAGTCGATCGCGGCGAACGGACGGGCAAGATCAAAACCCCGTCAACACAGTCTTGCCGATCGCGGTCCGGCTTTCCGCAACCTCGTGGGCGGCTTTCAGATTGGCCGCATTGATCGGCCCAAGGTCCTGCGTCATTGTCGACCGCAAGACGCCTTCATCGATCAGGCGTGAGACTTCTTCCAATATATTGTGCTGCTCGATCATCTCGGCCATCTGGAACATCGACCGGGTGAACATATTCTGCAACGCCACGGTGATCGACTTGGTATGGAACTCGCCAATGTCGAAGCTGGGCGAATGATCGATCTTCGCCAGCGCGCCGCGCGGAGCGATGATCTTGGGGAAGTAGGACAGGTTCGCATCGCTGCCGCCAAGGCTGGCGACGTAATTGACTTCATGGAAGCCGATGGCGGCCAGTTCCTCGTCCAGCGGCTTGCTATGGTCGATCACATGATGCGCGCCCATCTCCCGCGCCCAGGCGGCGCTTTCGGGACGGCTGGCGGTCGCGATCACCGTCAGCCCGGTCAGCTTGCGCGCTAGCTGGATCAGGATGGACCCGGCCCCGCCAGCGCCATTGATGACAAGGATCGAACCCTGCTGATCCTTGGTGAGGCGCAGCTTGTCGAACAGCAATTCCCATGAGGTAATCGCGGTCAGCGGCAGCGCGGCGGCCTCGCCCCAGTTCAGCGAGCGCGGCTTGTGTCCAACAATGCGCTCATCGACTGTATGAAGCTCCGCATTGGCGCCCGGACGCATGATTGATCCGGCATAATAGACCTCGTCGCCAACCTTGAACATCTCCACATTGGGGCCGATGGCCTCCACCACGCCCGCCGCGTCATAGCCCAGCACATTGGGATGGCCTTCATGCGACGGAGCGAAGGATCGCATCTGCGTGTCGACGGGATTGACCGACACCGCCCGCACCCGCACCAGCAGGTCGCGCCCGTGCGGGACGGGATCGGGCAGTTCCAGGTCCAGCAGCGCCTCTTCGCGGTCGATCGGGCCTGCCTCGTAAAATCCTATCGCCTTCATCGTCTTCCTTCTTTCTCCAGGTGCGCGGCGCACCAACATCATCGTTAAAACTCAGACATGATTGGCCGGGCCGTAGCTCAATATTCGAGCGCAGCCACCTCATAATCAACCAGATCGGGGATGCTGAACTCCACCAGATTCCCTTGTTGCCGTAACGGCAACGGCTTGGCCGACCGGAGCAGGCTGGCCTGCCGGAGGGGCTTTGCGCTGTTCAGCTTCATCCGCACCTTCTGCGTCCCCACCGGATAGGAGCGCCGCAGCGTTCCGCTGCGGAATTCGGGGTTGGTATAGTTGAGCAGATGGACCGCATAACCGGGCTCCGTCTGCCAGCCATAGATTTCGATCAGCCCCGCGCCATCCACCGTCAGCGTCCGATCATCGCCGCTGATCCAGCGGATCGCGTTCACCAGCAGATCGCCCAGATCGGCCGATCCGGTTCGCCAATATGTGCCCTCTACTTCACCCGATAGATAGACCAGCCGCGACGCCCCCGCTTCCCGCGCCACCAGCGTCGGCTCATCGGTGCGCAACGTGCGCGGATAGACTGCCTCCGTCGGATAGCTCGGATAAGGCGGCACGAACGTCATCAGCGGATCATCCTGCGCCAGGATCGGGACGCGCAGGGCGGTCCCATGTATCCAGTTGGTGTCGCGAAAAGACGCGGTCAACGGATGGCTCCGCTCGATCCGCTGGAGCGTGCTTGCCCCCGGCGGATAGGTGAAGAGCCCGTCGGTATAGGAAGTCCGATCGCCCGTCTTGCGCATCCCGTAAAGGCGGCCCAGCGCGAAGTCCGCCCGCTTCTTCCCCTTCTCATCATAAAGGCCGGTCTCGAATGTGGACAGCAGCGATCCACCCTGCGCGACATAAGCCGCGATCTGCCGCGCCTGCCCATCGCTCAGCGCTGCGAGGTTGGGCAGGATCAGCGCCTTGTACCGGCCGATCCGGGCGAGCGACAGGTCGGCATCCAGCAGCAGGTCGAACGGCATGCGCGCATCGATCAGGGCGCGGTACATGCCCTGGATCGAATCCAGCTTATTGGTGCCCGCGGGAGCCTGATACACGCGGTTGGACCGAAGGGAGATGACCATCGCCACATCGGCCAGCGACCCCACATTATGGAAATGCCGGTCATTGTCCGCCTGCCAGGAAAGCACCTCCCGCGTGACCGCCTGCCAGCGCCGGTCCTCGACGAAGCCCTGCTGATAGCCCAGCCAATGCGCATAGACCGTGCCGCCGGTCGCAGCCGTTTGGAACAGGCGGCTGCGTATCTCCTCCGGGCTGCCCGACGCGTTGCGCCACATGCCGCCGATGCCCAGCGAATAGCTGGCGGTGGCGAGCGGCACCGGACGATTATCGACCAGCGCCTTGCCCAGGCGGATCTGCTGACTGGCGGTCCATGCGGGGTCGCCCAGCGCATAGCGCCCTTGCGTATCGGCGAAGTAGAAGGGCGCCTGCTTCATCAGCCCTTCGAAATCCAGCTCTCCGGCCTCGAAGCCGCCGCCTAGATTGCCGGTATAGATGGCGTCGGGATTGGCCCGCCGCACCACCCCGTCATAGAGCTGCCACAGCTCGATCGCGCGCTTTTCATAAGCGGCGCGATAGGCTTCCGTCCCCGGCTCACCTATGGCCCGGCAGGTCTGGCAATAGCAAGGCGGCACCGTCAGCCCGCGCCCGCCATTGGGCCAGCCATTGGTGTAGATGCCATCGATGCCGTAGCGGGTCATGACTTCGGTCATCACCGCCGGAATGAGATCCGAATAATAGGATGTGAACTGGCAGGTCAGCGCAAATTCCTGCGGCCCCGCTTCGGGCGGCGCGCCGGTGACGAGCCGACCATCCTTGTCGCGGCGGAACCATTCGGGATGCTCCTGCGAAACCGAAGCCTTGGCGAGATCGGGGCTCAGCCTGCCCAATATGTGGATGTTGCGCTTGCGCAGGGCGCGGACGCATTCGCCGAAGATATCGCGCTCGCCAAGGAAAGCGGATCGCGGAAGGCCGGAAATGTTGGACGGGTAGAAGGCCGTGACGTTGGTGATGCTGAGCCAGGTCGCCTGCGCCCTGCACGCCGCCAGATGATCGGCATATTTTTCCGCATCGAAGCCTTCGGGATCCTTCTCGTTGAAATTGACCTGCATGACCCGCTTCAACCGCTGGTGCCATGCCTTGGGATCATAGGTCCGGGGCGCGAGCGCCGCCGCTGCGGATGCGCCCGGCATGGCCGCCGCCGTCAGCGCCGCGAAGCCGGACAGCCCGCCAATCCAGGCAGCGCCTCCCCCAGCCGCCAGAGCCAGCATGTCCCGCCGGCCAACGCCGTCCGTCAAACGATGGTCTGCACTCTCCATCGCTGCGAAATCCCCTCCTGCCAATCATGTTGATGTGGAAAGTAGGCAGGCGATGAGCGGGAAAGGCATAACAATATCGTTCCGAAATATGCGCATGGCGTCCCCATTCCCTGCGAACCACGCCACTTTCCCTGCGCATCGCTGCCTTCTTCGCGTCGGCCGCGCCATTTTTACTACGCATGCTGTCATTGCGCCCTTGTCCCCTGCCGATGGCGCGGGGTATAAAGTATGGTGAGATGCCCGCGCTCGAATCCTGCGCGCGGGCGGTGATGACCAGCAATGCTGGAGAGGTGAAAAATCATGATGAGCGAACAAAGGCGGCAAGAACTTTCGGACATCCTCCGCCCGGTCGCGCCGCCGCGCGAACTGCACGATGTCTATACCGATGATCAACGCGAGCGGCTGCTGAACGTCGTGCGCGAATATGGTCCGTGGAAGACCATCATCGCGCAGGAATTCGCCTCCTTCGAAGAGTTGATCGCGACCATGTCGGGTTCCGCGCCCGAAGGAACCGACTTTTCCTCCTTCGTATCACCGACCTTCCGGGGCTATCTCGCCAATTATTCGGCGACGCTCTATCCCGACATTCACGACTGCTTCTATAATGAGAAGTTCCTGGATCTCGCCAAGTCCTACTGGAACGCGGACTATGCCAAGCCGCAGATGATGTTGTTCAACATCAACGGCCCCTGCTGCAATTTCGATCCCGGCCATCTCGACACTCCCAGCTTCCGTGGCGTGCGCTATGAAAATTCGCCGACATGGCTCTGCGCCACCATGGCGAAATCGGGCCTTTTCAAGGATTATCTGATCAAGATGGCGCAGGTCATCACCTGGTTCAGCCGCGATGAGGGCAGCGGCTTCACCTATTGGCCCGATGGCCCCTTGAAGGAACCCAAGCGGCTGATGCCGCCCGTCTATAATCGCGGCGTGCTGGTGCAGAATGAGTTGCTGATGCATCGTGGCGAGGCCAATGGCCCTGTCGATCAGCAACGCCCGGCTGGCCTGACCTTCGATACCCGTTTTGCGGGCGATCCGGCCGATCGCGACTATTGGCTGCTCAAGAATGACGATCAGGTCATCGCCCGCCACCACACGGATGAACTGCGCTTCCTCGTCCACTGGTCGGCCGAAGTCTTCTCCGACTATGCCGAACTCAAGCAGAATATGGAGGGTCGCGACAACCTGACCCATGAGCAGGCGATCGACATGCTGATCAAGGATGTCCGGTCCAAGGGCATCGAGATCGAACCCCCCACCGATCCGCTGCGTGACGGCGTCTTCATCCAGACGTTGAGCGCGGCCTATGATATCGGCCGCCCCGCCATCTATCCAGAGGACGCGCCGGTTTCGGCCTTCAGCCAGGCGGCATGATCGCGGAACGGGACCGTTCGCCCGAACGGTCCCGGCCGCTCGTCAGAACATGCGGACGCCGTTGGGCACCGGACGTTCGGGTCCCATCAGGACGACGCGGCCATTCTCATCGGGAAAGCCCAGCGTCAAAACCTCCGACACGAATGGCCCGATACGGCGCGGCCCCAGATTGACGGCGCAGGCCACCTGCCGCCCGACAAGAGCGTTTGCCTCATACAGGTCCACGATTTGCGCGCTGGAGCGCTTCGTTCCGATGTCCGGTCCAAGATCGATCGTCAGCTTCCATGCTGGCTTGCGCGCTTCGGGAAAGGCATCGACGGCTATGATCGTGCCCACCCTGACATCGACGGCCTGAAATTGGTCGAAAGTGATCGTATCGGTCATCTGGTCCTCTTGAGCTTGGGTCAGTTCATGCATGCGCCGCCAGCGTCCCGCCGCCGCCTTTCTTCCGATGCGCGGCGATGCAACTGGTGACGCTCGCCACGACGCAGATGAAGGCTGCGACTTCCAAATGCGTCGGCAGGCGCTGTTCCCAGGCGAAGCCGTAGAGCAGCGCGAACAGCGTTTCGAACAGGATCATCTGCCCCACCAGCGTCAGCGGCAACAAGCGGCTCATGCGGTTCCACAGCGCATTGCCCATCACCGACGCCAGCACCGCCACGCCGATCGACACGGCGGCAAGATGCGCCCAGGCCGCGCCATCGTGGCGCAGATCGGTGAACAGCAGCGCAAGGGGGATCAGCGCGATCGTCTGAATGCCTGTCACGATCCCGGTCAGCATGTTCCAGTCATGCACGGACACCGCATGCAGCCGCACCAGGCACCGGCTGTTGCCGACCGCATAGATGGTCCATGAAATCAGCGCGCCGATCGCGCAAAGCAGCCCGGCAAGCCGTGTCCCGGACGCCGCTGATGCGGACGCTCCCAACGCTTGCCAACCGACGCAGACAGCGCCCGCCGCGCATAGCAGAAGCGAAGGGGCCAGCTTGCTCAGCGGCACCGCGCCATGGTCCCGGCTGCCGACGATGGTTACGGCCACCGGCAGGAAACCGATGACCAGCGACGTCAGGGCGATCCCGCCCATCTGCACCGCGCTCGACAGCAGCAGATAGTAGAGCGTGTTGCCGGTCAGCGCGAGCCACCCCAGCGCCACCCATTCCCGCCGCGTCAGATTGGCGGCGATCATGCGCATCCGGGGGGCGATCAGCACGGCCGAAATCAGGCCAAAGGCAAGATAACGGCCGATGGTCAGCAGCAGCGGATCGAAATCGCGGACCAGTTCCGGCGCCAGAAATACAAGGCCCCACAGCGCGCCCGCTCCGGCTCCGCAGGCAATGCCCAGCAAAGTTGACTTGCCGCCATGCTGTGCTGCATCGATCATGAGTTCCTGCTTCTCCGCTATGGATGAGCGGGATATATCATCATGGGAATGAGACAGGGGCTCTGAATTGGCCAGCCAAATGCAACAAATACTCGCCGGATGACGAAAATCGCGCCCCCCGCGCGTCAACTGGACGCCTTCGACCGCGCTATCCTGCGCATCGTTCAGCGGGATAACAGGACGCCCCAGCGCAAGATCGCCGAGGCGGTGAACCTGTCCACCGCCGCCGTCCAGCGCCGGATCGCGGCAATGGAAGCGGCCGGGATCATCGCCGCCAATGTGGCGATCGTCGAACCCGCCGCGCTATCGCTGGCCATCACCTCGATCGTGGAGGTGCTGCTGCGCGACGAGCGCGCCGATACGGTGGACGCCGCCAAGTCCCTGTTCCGCGGCACGCCCGAAGTGCAGCAATGCTTCTATGTCACGGGCGGCGTCAGCTTCATGCTGGTGATCATCACCCCGGACATGCGCGCCTATGAAGCCCTGACGCGGCGGCTGTTCGCCGAAAATGATCTGGTCGCCAGCTATCGTTCGCTGATCGCCCTGGATCGCGTGAAGGCAGGAACGGAAATCATTATACCTTAGGACAGGCGTGCAGAGCGCTGCAAATATTCGCCTTAACCCGCCCCGTTCGCCCTGAGCTTGTCGAAGCCCTCTATTTCTTTCTGAAAGGTGGCCGATGCTCTCGACAAATCAGGGCGAACGGGAGCCCGGTCCATCCTACCGAATGATAAACGGATTAACAGGCGCCGATCCCGTATCGATCCACACCGTCTTGTCCTGCAAATATTCATCCAGCGCGACCTGGCCGCTTTCCCGCCCGATCCCGCTCCGCTTGAACCCGCCGAACGGCGCCATGAAGCTCACCGCCCGATAAGTGTTCACCCACACGGTGCCCGCCTCCAGCCGTTCCGACATGCGCAGCGCGCGGCCGACATCCTGAGTCCACACGCCTGCCGCCAGTCCATAGGGGCTGTCGTTGGCGATGGAGACCGCCTCCTCCTCATCGTCAAAGGGTATGACCGCCAGCACCGGGCCGAACACTTCCTCGCGCGCGATCGGCATGCCATTGTTGACGCCGGTAAAAATCGTCGGCTCCACGAACCAGCCATCCTCCCGGCCTTCGATCACCGGAACGCCGCCGCCCGCGACACACTCCGCGCCCGCCTCACGCGCCCGCGCGATATGGTCCAATATCTTCGCGCGCTGATCCTGTGTCGTGACCGGACCGACCTGCGTCTCGGCCAGCGCAGGGTCGCCGATGCGGGCACCCTTAGCGATGTCGAGAAGCCTGTCGACCACCTGATCATGCACGCTGCGCTGGACGAGCAGGCGCGACCCCGCGATGCAGGTCTGGCCGGACGCTGCGAAGATACCCGAAATCGCGCCCAGCACCGCACGATCGAAGTCAGCCTCCGCGAATATGATGTTCGGCGACTTGCCGCCCAGTTCCAGCGTGACCTTCTTCAGATTTTCCGCCGCCGCGCGATAGACGGCGATGCCGCCCGCCTCGCCTCCGGTAAAGGCGATCTTCGCCACGTCCGGGTGATTGACCAGCGGCGCGCCGGTTTCCATCGGCGTGCCCGTCACCGTGTTGACGACCCCCGCCGGGAACCCTGCGCGGGCGAACAGTTCGGCAAAGGCCAGCGTCGAACAGGATGCATGTTCCGATGGCTTGATCACCGCCGTATTCCCGGCCGCCAGCAGCGGCGCGAGCTTCCACGCCAGCAGCAATAGCGGCGAGTTCCAGGGCGTGATGCAGGCCACGACGCCGATCGGCTCGCGCCGTGTGAAGGCATGCACTGCTGGCTTGTCGATAGGCAGCACCCGGCCTTCGATCTTGTCCGCCAGCCCCGCGAAATAGCGGTAATAGGATGGCAGATAGGCGAGTTGCGCCGTCATCTCCGCCAGCAGCTTGCCATTGTCCTGCGTCTCGATCTGCGCCAGCCGCTTGCCCTCGCTTTCGAGCAGGTCGGCAAGGCGGTAGAGCAGCGTGCCGCGCGCCGTGGCCGTCAGGTTGCGCCATTCGGGCGACCGGAACGCCGTGCGCGCGGCGGCGACGGCGGCGTCCACATCGGCGGCGGCGCAGCGGGGCACCATTGCCCATGGCTTTCCTGTCGACGGATCATAGGAAACCAGCGTTGCGCCGCTCAGGGCATCGGCCGCCTGCCCGGCGATGATGTTGCGAAATTCACGCTGATCTTCCATCGCCTGTTCCCCTATTGAGGCACGAAGCCCAGATGCGCCCGGAACCGGCTCTTGATCCACGCGCCGTCGCGCGACGGCAGCGCGCGGGGCGTATGTTCATGCGCGATGCGGACGACGATCAGGCGCGGGCCGCTGCCCGGCGTGGCGATGGCGGATCGCGCTTCGATCAGCCCCTCATGGGTGCTGACGTCCATCACCTCTGGAAAACCGGCGGCCTTCGCCACCGCGGCCAGATCGACGCCCGCACCCGAATGGCTAAGCTGCCCGCCGGTCTCGCCATAATGACCGTTGTCGAGCACGACGATCGACAGGTTCCTAGGCGCCCTGACCGCAATGGTGGCAAGCCCGCCCAAACCCATGAGCAATTCACCATCGCCGGTGAAAACGGCGACAGGTCGTTCCGGCTGCGCAACGGCAAGTCCAAGTCCGGTCAGCGCCGCCCCGCCCATCGCGCCCCACAGATAAAAATTGGCGTCATGATCGCCAGCAGCGAACACATCATAGGATGGCGATCCCAGGCCCGTTATGATCAGCATCTCGCCCCGGTCCTTCAGCAATTCCGCAACGGCCGCGCGGCGTTCCAGCCGGTATTCCCTCATCATTTCACCCATTTCTTCGCCCCCAGCAGCCGCTGCGACAGCAGCACAGCCACCGCTTGATCTCCATCAAAGGCCATGGCCGCCGCCGACCGCACCAGGCTGTCCAGATCCTCCAGACGATCGATTCTGGTGACTATTACATTCATGAGTTCAAGCGCCTGCTGCGTCGCCTGCCCCATCGGAACCTGCCACGGATTGAACTCCTGATATTCGCCCCGCATGGTGACGATGGTCAGGAACGGCATCCTGCAACTGGCCAGCAGCGACAGCATGTTGACGCAATTGCCAACGCCGCTCGACTGCATCAGCATGGCGGAACGCTGGCCGCCCAGCCACGCGCCCGCCGCAACGGCGATCCCCTCCTCTTCGGTCGTCAGCACCATCGCATCCATCTCCGGCGCATCGGAACACATGCTGATCAACCGCGTATGCCCGGCATCGGGAACATAGGTGACCTGTTTGACGTCAGCATCTTTCAGCGCTTCGAAAATGATGGGCGCCCAGGGCGATCCCGCATCCTCCCCAACGGCCTCTGTGGGCCTTGCGATTTCCATTACCGTGCTATCCTGTTGTTCCCGTTCGCAATTGCAATCTAGGGCGGCATCCCTATAGCAATACTTCCAATTCGGCCTTGAGGTATGTGCCTCGGGCATAGGTTCGGGGGCTTGCCACAGATGGATTTGAAGCGGCTGGAAAATTTCCTGCGGGTCGCCGAACTTGGCTCGCTAAGCCGCGCGGCGGACAGGTTGCGGGTGGCCCAACCCGCCCTCAGCAGGCAGATGCGCATGCTGGAAGTGGAACTGGGCACGCAATTATTCGCCCGTCACCGCCGCGGCATGGGCCTGACCCCCGCAGGGGAGGAATTGCGCCTCAAACTGGCCGGTCCGCTACGGCAAATCCGGCAGACGCTGGACGATGCGCAAAATCGCGCGGCGGAAGCGGGCGGGCTTGTCGCGCTCGGACTGCCTCCGACCGTCAGCTATATCCTGGCTGGACGGTTGATGAGCCGCGTGGCGCGCCATTCGCCCAATATTTCGCTGCGGATCGTGGAAGGTTATGCGGGGCACCTGATCGACTGGTTGCAGCGGGGCGAAATCGACACCGCCCTTCTTTACGGCCCAGCCTCCGATTTTCAGATGAAGGTGGAGGATCTGCTGTTCGAACAGCTGATGCTGGTCGGGTCGGGCAGTTGTGATCTTGATCCGGCGCGTCCCGTGCCTGTCCGTGCACTGTCAGACTTGCCGCTCGCGCTTCCCAGCCAGCCCCATGGGCTGCGCATGGTCATAGAAAATGCCGCGAACAAAGCGAAGGCTACGCTGAAGGTGAAGTTCGAGGCGGACTCATTTCTGGTGCTCAAGGAGATAGCGGAGCTTGGCCTTGGCTATACGACCCTGCCCTTCTCAGCGGTCCGCCATGAAGTCGAAGCGGGCCGCCTGAAATATGCGCCGCTGGCGGAGCCTACGATCATGCGCCAACTGGTGCTGGGGTCTTCCGACCAGCACCAGCTTTCGCGCGCCGCTCAGACGGTGATACGCCTGCTGCGCGAAGAGATACGCGACCTTGTCCAGCAGGGACTGTGGCGCGCGCAACTGCAATATTGATCGTCACGCATCGTTCAGCGGAATTCCGCCCTGACCGTCTCGTCATGCTCGCCCAAGGCCGGGACGGAGCGTGTTACCGGCCGTTCATCATTCCACCGGATAGGCGGAGCAGGCAGGGATACAGGGCCGCTTGGCGTCTGCCCTTCGACCCGGCGAAGCTGGCTGTGGCGTGAAAGGCCGTCGACGCCGTTCAGGCGTGCCCATGCCGTACCCGCGGCCTCGAACCGCGTGATGATCGTTTCGGCGGGCAAAGAGGCAAACAGCGCGGAGATATGCTGCTCAAGCGCGCCGCGATTTTCGCAGCGCAGACTGTTGCTGGCGAAGCGCGGATCGCGGGCAAGATCGGGATGCTCCAGCACCAGCGCGCAGAATTTCGCCCACTCCCGCTCATTCTGTATCGAGATGACGAGTTCCACTCCGTCGCCTGCCCGGAAGGCCCCATAGGGAGCGATGGAAGGATGGCGCAGTCCCACGCGGCCGGGCGCCTTGCCTGCATAGTCGTGATGGAGCAGCGGAACGGCCATCCAGTCTGCCAGGGAATCGAACAGCGACACGGCAACGCCGCGTCCGGTGCCCGATCGCTCCCGCTCGATCAGCGCCTGGAGGATGGCGGCGTGCGCGTTCATTCCACAGGCGATGTCGGCGACGGAGACCCCGACGCGGGCAGCGCCCGCCTCATTGCCCGTTATGCTGGCAAGTCCGGCCTCGCACTGAATGAGGAAGTCATAGGCCTTCATCCCCGCCGCAGGCCCGTGGTCGCCATAGCCGGTAATGTCGCAGGTGATCAGACGCGGATAGCGCGCGCGCAGTTCGGACGAACCCAGCCCCAGCCGCGCCGCAGCTCCCGGAGCGAGATTCTGAACGAATATATCAGCGCGCGCGAGCATCTTCTCGATCAAGTGCCGGTCGGCGGGGTCCTTCACATCGACCCGCACGGACTCCTTGCCCCGATTCAGCCACACGAAATAGGCGCTCTCGCCATGGACGGCATGGTCATAGCCGCGCGCGAAATCGCCCTCCGCCCGCTCCAACTTGATGACACGCGCGCCCGCTTCCGCAAGCCGGGAGGTGCAGAGGGGAGCGGCGACCGCCTGCTCCAGCGAAATGACGAGAATGCCCTTGAGCGAGTCCGGCATCAGAAGCTCTTGGGCAGGCCAAGGACGTGGGTGGCGACATGGCTGAGGATCAGGTTGGTGGAAATCGGCGCCACCTGATATAGCCGGGTTTCGCGGAATTTACGCTCTATATCATATTCTTCCGCGAAGCCGAACCCGCCATGGGTCTGGACGCACATATCGGCCGCGAACCAGGATGCTTCGGACGCCAGCATTTTGGCCATGTTCGCTTCCGTGCCCGGTTGCTGCCCGGTGTCGTAGAGAAGCGCCGCATGGTCAACCATCTTCGCCGCTGCCGTCATCTGCACATAGGCCCGCGCGATGGGAAACTGGATGCCCTGATTCTGTCCGATCGGACGGCCGAACACCGATCGTTCCTTCGCATAGGCGCTGGCGCGATCGATGAAGAAGCGCGCGTCACCAATGCATTCGGCGGCGATCAGGATACGCTCCGCATTCATGCCGGACAGGATGTAGCGGAAGCCCTTTCCTTCCTCCCCGATCAGATTTTCCGCCGGGACCTTGAGGTCGTCGAAGAAGAGTTCGGTCGTGGCATGGTTCAGCATCGTGCGGATCGGGCGGATCGTGAGCCCATTGCCCACCGCTTCGCGCATGTCGACCAGCAGCACGCTGATGCCGTCGGACGGCTTGGCGCATTCTTCCCTGGGCGTGGTGCGGACGAGCAGCACCATCAGGTCGGAATGTTCGGCGCGGCTGATCCAGATCTTCTGGCCGTTGACGAGATAATGATCGCCGTCTCGGCGGGCGAAGGTGCGGATACGCGTCGTGTCGGTGCCGCTGGTCGGCTCCGTCACGCCGAACGCCTGCAACCGCAGGTCGCCGCTGGCGATGGAGGGCAGATATTTCGCCTTCTGACCGGGGGAGCCATGGCGCAGCAAAGTGCCCATCGTATACATTTGCGCATGGGCCGCGCCGCCGTTGCAGCCGGAACGATGAACTTCCTCCAGCACCGCCGCCGCCGCGCTCAGGCCCAGCCCGGAGCCGCCAAATTCTTCCGGGATGAGGACCGACAGCCAGCCTTCGCTGGCAAGGGTGGAGACGAATTCGGACGGATAACGGCGATCACGGTCCAGTTCCTGCCAGTAGCTGCCAGGGAACTGCGCGCACAATCGGCGCACCCCTTCGCGCAGGTCGGGGAAGCTGGCTTCGTTAGCGGTCATATCCATGAAAATCGTCTCTTCTGCGTGACCCGGATGAGGCGGCACTAACCCGCCTGGCGATTGCCGTATATTAACAGGAAGCTGGTTCTATCATGCCATGGAGGCATAGCTTGCCACAGCGGCGGCATCGGCTCCCGCTAGACCGCCGCGTGAAGAAAGTCCCGGTTCAACTCGCCGATGGTGCTGACGCCCATCATCGCCATGTTCCGGTCGATCTCCGCCTTCACCAGCCGGATTGCATGAGCCACGCCCTCTTCGCCGCCAACCGCCGCCGCATAGAGGAAGGGGCGGCCGATGAAGACCATCTGCGCGCCGAGCGCCAGCGCCTTCATGACCTCGCTCCCCCGGCGGAAACCGCCATCTATCATGACCGGCATCGTCCCGGCCGCGTCCAGTACGCGCGGCAGCGCATCGGGCGAGGCGATCGCGCTGTCCAACTGCCGCCCGCCATGGTTGGAAACGATGATGCCCTCGACTCCGGCGGCGCGCGCCAGCTTCGCGTCTTCGGGGTGCAATATGCCCTTGATGACCAGATTGCCCTTCCAGCGGCGGCGGATTTCGGCGACGCTGCCCCATGTCAGCCGGTCGCGCTGCCCGAATTCACGATCCACATGGCGGGACAATATGGGCTCGCCGCCGCTTGGCTTGGCATTGACGAAGCGCGGCATGCCATGGCGCAGCAAGGTGCGGGCGAAGACTTTGGTCAGCCAGACCGGATGGCTGATGCCGTCAAAGGCCAGGCGCAAGGAAGGGCGCAGCGGAATGGTGAAGCCGCATTTCACGAGATTTTCGCGATTGGCGTTCACCGGCACATCGACGGTCAGCACCAGCGTTTCATAGCCCGCGCGGCTGATGCGGTCGACCATCGGCTCTATCCAGTCATGGTCGGCGGGCAGATAGGCCTGATACCATGATCCGGGCGCCGCGCTCGCGACTTCCTCCAGCGGGACGAGCGAGGTCGAACTCATGATCATCGGTATCCGTTCGGCGCGGGCGGCGCGGGCGAGCATCGTGTCGCCGCGATAGGCCATCATCGCCGACAGGCCCATTGGCGCGATGCCGAACGGCGCTGCCCACGTCCTGCCGAACAGCGTCCGGGAAAAGTCGCGGGACGACACGTCGCGGAGCACGCGCGTCACCAGCGAAAGCCGTTGCAGCGCGGCGCGATTGCCGGTCATGCAGCGGTTGTCTTCGCACGCGCCCGATATATAGCCGAACAGCGCGCGCGGCAGGCGCCGCCGGGCGAGCGGTTCATAATCCTTCAGCGAAAGGGGCAGTCCGGGCGCTGCCGGAGCGCCCAGCGTTGCTGATAGCGGCGGTGGAGAAGTGGCCGATGGCGTCGCGCTGCCAACGACTTCCACGGGCTGGTCATGGTGCGCCATTACGGTCGTCAAGGACTTGCCTCTCCTGAGTGTTCTATATGCTTTGCGCCCGTATCAAATCGGATTAAAGCTCGACGGGCAATATCTCAATTTAAATATTAAACTATTGTCATTTTATCAGATTGGAGTGCGTCATTCCCTCCAGGACGGCGCGTGATTCCGGGACCGGGGTCAGCGGACCTTTGCCGCCAAACCAGCTGAGCAGATTGTCCGCCACCAGCCTGGCCATGGCGTTGCGCGTATGCACGGTCGCGGAGCCGACATGCGGCAGCAGGACGAGCTGGTCCATTGCCAGCAGCCGGGCGGGGACATTCGGTTCATCCTGATAGACGTCGAGTCCCGCAGCCAATATCCGCCCTTCCTCAAGCGCTTCGACAAGGGCCGCTTCGTCCATGACGCTGCCGCGCGCGACGTTGATCAGGACGCCCTGAGGCCCCAGCGCGTTCAACACTTGCATATCGACCAGATGCCGCGTGGCGGCTCCCCCCGGCACGATGACGACCAGAAGATCGGATGCGGCGGCCAGCGCCACGGCGCTGTCGTGATAGGCGTAGCCCAGCCCGTCCTGCCGGTGACGGGCATGATAGGCGATGTCCACGCCGAACCCTTCGAACCGCCGCGCGATCGCCTTGCCGATGCGCCCCATGCCAAGGATGCCGACGGTGCGTCCGCGCAGCGTCGGGGTGAGCGGATATGGGCCCGAAAGCCAGCGCCCGCTGCGAACATGACGATCGGCCTGCGGGATCTGCCGCAGCGTGGCCAAGGTCAGGGCAAGCGCGAGATCGGCGACATCATCGTCGAGCACATCGGGCGTGTTGGTGACCACTATGCCCCGCCGCGCGGCATCTTCGGCATCGATATGTTCATAGCCCACGCCAAAGCTGGATATGATCCGGGCATTGGGAAGCTGGTCGAGAATCCTGTTCACCGCCCCGAACTGATGGGTCGTCGCAATCCCCCTGATCCCAGGCCCGATCTCCTCCAGATAGCGGGCGGCGTCCTCCTGCTCCCACAGGCGATGAACAGTGAACCTGTCCTTCAGCAGCGCGTCGGCGATGGGCAGCAACGGCGTGGTCTGAAGAATATGGACAGGAACTCCGGCCGCTTCATTCACATCATTCTCCTGACAGTCCGGTTCGCGCCAAAGGGCATCATGCCTGAATCGAAGTCCGCTTCATGATGGCGCGTATCTTCGCAATCCGGAAATATTTTTGCCAAGACAGTCGTGGCAAGCATAGCAGAAAACAGGAATTTCATTTCTCTTTGCCTGCCCGCGCCAGCAAAGTGACGATCGATCCTCCGGCAGCATGCCGGGGATGGCCGGGCGATCTTCGTCGCCGCACCAAGCAATGGCCAAGACAAGCATATAGGGGAAGTGATGCGAAAATTGCTGACTGCACTGGCAACCGTCTGTCTGTCCGCTGGCCTGTCGTCCGCACTGGCCGCCAACGCCGTTCGCACGGAGGGCACCGCGTTCAAGGATCCGCAGGGCCGCACGCTCATGCTGCGGGGGGTGAATCTGGGCGGTTCCAGCAAAGTGCCCTACAGGAAATCGGAAGACCCCCGCACCGTTTCCTATGTCGGCCGCCCCTTCCCGCTGGCGGACGCGGACGAGCATTTCCGGCGGCTGCAAGGCTGGGGCCTCACGACCATCCGGCTGATCATCATGTGGGAAGCCGTCGAGCATGAAGGACCGGGCAAATACGACCAGGCCTATCTCGACTATCTGCGTGAAGTGGTGAAGCGGGGCCAGCAATATGGCATGAACTTCATCATCGACCTTCACCAGGATTTCTATTCCCGCGCGACCGGCGGGGACGGCGCGCCCTATTGGACGGTGACCAAGCTGGGCCTGGGGCCCGACCGGACAAACGAACCCGGCGCGCCGCACAAGCAGCCTCCACGCGGGCCGGGTTACTGGCCGCCCACCGCGGCGCGCTTTTCGGTCAACATGATGGATACGCTTTTCTGGGCGGGCAATGATTTCGCGCCGGGGTTGAAGGTGGATGGCGTGCCCGTGCAGCAATGGTTGCAGAGCCATTATGTCGGCGCGATCAAGCAGGTGGCGCTGACTATGCGCGGCCTGCCCAATGTCATTGCCTACGACACCTATAATGAGCCCAATCACGGCTATATCGGCGTCAAGGATCTGCGTGAGCCTGAATTCTTCATGGCCTTCGTCGGCAAGCATTCCGCCCCGGACAAGCTGGTGCCCAGCTATTGGGACCTGATGCTCGCCGCATCGGGCTATGCGCCGGAAAAGCCGAGCGTGCCGGTCAATCGCCTGTGGACGAAGGGCGTCACCGACATCTGGCGGAGCTATGGCGTGTGGGACGTGGTGAACGGCAAGCCCAGGCTGCTGAAACCGGATTATTTTGCCACGGTGAACGGGAAGCCTGCCGATCATGTGCCCTATGTCGCCGCGCTCCAGCGCCGGATCGCCATGGAAGTGCGGGAAGTGGCGCCCGATACGCTGATCCTCCAGCAACCCGCCGTGGGCAAGCTTTCCGACCTGACGCTCAACCTGCCGGGCATGGTCAGCCAGCCGCACTGGTATGATGGCGTGGTGCTGATGAGCAAGCGCTACGAGCCCAACGTCACCTACGCCATGCAGGGCTGGCCAAGCCCGAAGGAAGTGCGTCTGGAGGGGCGGGAGGCCGTGCTGGGCGATTACCGCGCCAGGGTGGGCAGCCTGATCGACCTGGCCAAGCAATATGGCGATCTGCCCACGCTGATCGGCGAAACCGGCATCCCCTATGATCTGAACGGCAAGCATGCCTACAAGACGGGGGATTTCAGCGCGCAGGAAACGCTGACCGGCCTGATGTACCAGACGCTGGACGAAAAGCTCGTCTCCTACCTCATCTGGAATTATACGGCCGACAATAATAATGCCGAAGGGGACGGGTGGAGCGAGGAAGACCTTTCCATCTACAGCCTGGACCAGCGGCATGATCCGGCCGACATCAATTCGGGCGGCCGCGCGCTGAAACAGGTCGTCCGCCCCTATCCTGCCGCCACGGCGGGTACGCCGGTGTCGATCCGCTTCGATCCGGCATCGGGCGACTTCGAATATCGGTTCAAGGCGGACCCGAGCATTCAGGCCCCCACGGAAATCTTCGTGCCGCAACTCCATTATCCCAAGGGCTATGATGTCGAGGTCGCAAATGCCCGTTATGAGACGAAGCCGGGCTCATCCCGCCTGCTCGTCAGCGGCGCGCAGGGCGATGTCGTCGTGAAGATCAGGCGCAAGGCGTAGCGCTGACCGGCGGACACGGTTACAGACAGCATTGCCGCCCGCGCCATGACCTATGCTTAACGGGCATAGGTCATGGCTGGCATTTGCAATGATCGCACCGGTCGCCAGCGATATTACAACGGCTGTTGCGTTCGCGGGACGAGTTTCATGACTCGCGCCTGCCGCAATGGGATTTGAGATTACCGGCATGCTGCTGCTCCCTTGCATGGGGCGCGGACCTCCGGCGACGTTGAAGTGAAAGGATATTGGACTTGGCTACATCTGCTCCCTCGCGCGACATCAGCGCCAGCGATGCTCCGCACCTTCCGTTGCAGGATAGCCCTGAACTTCGCCGCGCGCTGGCCGCGGTCGATCTTCCGGTTTTGCTGATGACCTATGTCCATCTGAGCCATGACGAGGCGATGCTGGACAAGTTCGCGCCGCACATTCCGCCGCTCAGCACCGGGCAGCAGCCGACTGCTCCTGAAGATCTGGTGGCGGAACTGCGCGAGAAGATGCGCCACGTGCTGACGACGCCGGGCGCTGGCGAGGAGGCGGAACTGACGCCTGCCCTTTATGCGAAGATCATGAGCGTCGGCATGGGCGAGCCGATCGAGGCCGAGTTCGTGCCGCTGCTGCTGGAGCAGAGCGGCCTTGGCCCGCAGCCGGATTATTCCGCCAAGCCAGCGCGGAACAAGATTCCGGCCGATTTCAGGATGCTGATCATCGGCGCGGGCCTTAGCGGCATGGCGGCGGCGATCAAGCTGCGCGAGGCCGGTTACGACTATGTGGTGGTCGACAAGAATCCCGAAGTCGGCGGCACCTGGTATCTTGCCCGCTATCCCGGTGCGGGTGTCGACACGCCAAGCTATTTCTACAGCTACTCGTTCGAACTCAACCGCGAATGGACCACCTATTCGCCGCTCGGCCACGAGATGCAGGACTATCTGGTCGGAGTCTCCCACAAATATGGCATTCGCGACAAGATCCGCTTCGAAACGAAGGTCACGACGCTGCGCTGGGATGACGCCGCGAAGCTGTGGCATGTCACGCTGATCGGCAAGGATGGCGTCGAGCAAACCGAATCCTTCAATGCCATCCTCACCGCGCATGGCCCGCTGCATCGTTGGGAATGGCCCAAGATTCCCGGCCTGCACGACTTCAAGGGCAAGCTGATGCACAGCGCGGCCTGGGACGTCGATTTCGATGTTACGGGCAAGAAGGTCGCGATGATCGGCACTGGCGCCAGCGGCGCGCAGATCGGCCCGTCGATCGCTCCGCAGGTCGATGAACTGACCGTCTATATGCGTTCGCGCCACTGGGTGCTGCCCGCCCCGCTGGCTGGCGCGGTCAAGGTGCCGGAGGATGTACGGTGGGCCGTTCGCCATATTCCGCGCTTTACCGAATATATGCGTTTTTATGTCTATTGGACGGCATCGGACGGCCTGTGGCCGGGGCTTGTCATGGACCCGGAATGGGAAGGCAATCCAACCGCGATATCGTTCGCCAACGACATGGCGCGCCAGTGGGCGCAGGGTCATCTTGAGGCGAAGCTCGCCGGGCGTCCCGACCTTATCGAAAAGCTGACGCCGGACTCTCCGGTCTTTTCGAAGCGTCCGATCATGGACGCTGGCTGGTTCGATATGTTCATGCGCGACAATGTCAAGCTGGAGGACCGCCAGATCGAACGCATCACGCCGCGCGGCATTCGCACCGCCGATGGCGAGGAGCAGGAATATGACGTGATCATCACCGCGACCGGCTATACGCTCAAGAAGCTCGCCGGCGACCTGGAGATAATCGGCCTTAATGGCCGCAATCTTGGTGAAGAATGGGGTGATGAGGACCCGGTGGGCTATTTCGGCACGATGGCGCCTGGATTTCCCAACTATTTCCAGATCCATGGCCCGAACAGTGGCCCCAACCATGGCGCGGGCATCAACCTGCTCGCCGAAGCGCAGATTCACTATATCATCGAATGCCTGGACGAGATGGTGGAACGCGGCGCATCGGCCATGGAGCCGTTGCAGGAAGCAACCGACCAGTTCAACGAAGTGGTGCAGGCGCAGGCGCAGCGGATGGTCTGGGCGCATCCCAAGGCGAAGAATAATTTCAAGAACAGCAAGGGACGGATCGTGATTTCATGGCCGTTCCGCCTGCTTGACTTCTGGACACGCTCGCGCAAGCCGGAGTTCGACCATTTCCGCTTTACCGGCAGCAAGGATGGCTGAAAAGAACGGTGGTTCACAACATCAATGAAAGAGGCATCATGATCACGATCGAAGACAAGATTGCAATTCAGGAGCTGCTCGCGCGCTTCGCCCATTATTCGGACTATGGCAATTGGGCGGAACTGGAAAAGCTCTATCTGCCCGAAGTCGTGACCGAGACTGCTGGCATGGACATGACCTACAAGGGCATCGGCCCGCAGATCGAACATGCCAAGGAGTCGGACCGCCAGACCGAAGGCAAGAACCGCCACCTCTATTATAACCTCTATATCGAGGAACAAGGCGGCGAGATATTCGCCAACTATTATGTGACCAACGTCAATGCCGGGGCCACGCCCATGGCGTCGAAGATCGTCGTGTCCGGCCGCCACCGCGACAAGGTCGTCAAGACGGCGGACGGATGGAAGTTCGCGCACCGTCTCGTCACTTTCGACCAGAGCTTCTCTCTGGATTTCTGAATGGCTGCGGGCGGGCCTTTGCGGTCCGCCCTTCTTTGCCGCGCAAGAGTGGCCGGTCGCATCGCGGAAATGCCGATCAGCTATTCCAGATGTGACTATTTCAGGCAGAAACATTGTAATTCTACAGGGCCCGGAATCTCCTTATTTGTACGACAAATAGCCCAAGCGCTGCTGACGGGGCTATATCACAAGAGGGGGAGGATTGAGGACCATGGCCTTATCGTCATTGCCGGCGCGATTGCTGGCAGGCATTGCGCTGAGCGGTATCAGCGTCGCTGCACATGCACAGGATGCGCAACCCGCAGGTGAGCAGCAAGCCACCGCGCCAAGCGACATCATCGTTACCGCGACCCGCCGCAACGAGCGGCTTCAGGACGTGCCGGTGACGGTCACCGCCGTTACCAACGAGCAGCTCCAGGACTTGAACATCACCCAGTTCAGGGATGTGCAGGTCCTGTCGCCTGGCCTGGTGATCGAGGATCGCGGTGCGCAGGGCAATGTGACGGCGCTGCGCGGCATCAGCACGACGGTCAACAGCGGCTCGCCGCAAGCTGTCATCATCTATTTCAACGAAGCGCCGATCCAGGATACGCTGGCATTCCAGAGCATCTATGACATCGGCCAGATCGAAGTGCTGCGCGGCCCGCAGGGCACGTTGCGCGGCGTTGCCGCGCCTGCCGGGTCCATCACCATCACCACGCGCCGCCCGGATCTCAACAACTTCGGCGCGACGATCGACGGCACCTTTACCGATCAGGCGAACATCAATGGCCAGTTCGGCATCGGCGTGCCCTTGATCAAGGATATGCTGGCCGTGCGCGTTGCGGGCCTTTACGATCGCAACACCAATGGCGATATCCGCAGCCTCAATTCCGATGCCAAGTCGCGTTCGGAAACCAAGAGCATCCGTGCGTCGGCCCTGTTCCATCCGATCGAGCCGCTCACGATCTTCGGTTCCTACCAGTATCTGCGCAACGAGACCGACAATCTGACGATCGTCGAAGGGAATGGGCGCGGCTATAACGGGCCTGTCTTGCCTGAAGGCTCCGGCCGCAGAGGCATCGCCGTGCAGGAAGAAACCAGCCCGCGCCGCGTCACCGGACATCTGGCGTCGCTGAGCGCCAAGCTCGACATCGGTGACGAAGCCGCGCTGAGCT
Organism: Sphingobium sp. DC-2; assembly: GCF_000722555.1. NCBI lineage: Bacteria > Pseudomonadati > Pseudomonadota > Alphaproteobacteria > Sphingomonadales > Sphingobiaceae > Sphingobium > Sphingobium sp. DC-2. The sequence continues at coordinate 148,417 of NZ_JNAC01000043.1, forward strand.
ATATCGGCGGCTATTCCAAATATAGCGCCCTTACGCGGGCTGACGAAGGCGACGGCGACAGCGGCAACGCCATCCCGAACTTCAGCCAGCACGCCCTGTTCGACGTTTCCGTCACCGACTGGTCGCACGAACTGCGGCTGGACTCCCAAGGGCCGGGGCGTTTCTGGGACTATACGGTGGGCGCCTTCTTCCGGCGGACGACATCCAACACCAATGTCGCGCAGCAGGTTTTCGGAGTGCCCAGCTTCACCCCCACCTTCGACCCGATCGGTCCGGTCGACACGTTCGGCTTTATCCGCGCGCAGTCGCAAGGAAAGCTCAAGGACAAATCGGTCTTCGCGAGCAGCACCTTCCACCTGCCTACGAAAACCGATATCACGCTCGGCGCGCGCAGGCTGTGGAGCAAGAACAATGCGCCGACGAGCCTCACGTTCGTGACCAGCGTCTTCGGGACGGAATTTCCTGGTACTCCCTCCATTATTCCTGACACGGTCGATGAAAAGGCCTGGGTCTATGACGCCAAGATCGTGCAGCATATCGGGGAGGACAGCATCGTTTACGCTTCTTACGGGCGTGGCTTCCGGGGGCCGGGCAATAATAAATATGTCGCTCTGCCCGCGTCATTCCCGCGCGTAAGCTCCGAAAAGCAGGATTCCTACGAACTCGGTTTCAAGGGCAGCTTCCTCGATCGGAGGCTCCGCGTCGATTTCGCCGTCTTCCAGCAGGATATCAAGGGCTTCATCACCACGGTCGCCGATGTTCCCTATTGCAGCTTCGGCAATGACGCGCCCTGTCCTCCAGTGGGAGGGCAGAACCGGGTCACCTCGTCGTCAATCGCTTTCAACGGCGACGCACGAGTGCGCGGCTTCGATCTGGATATTTCGGGCAAGATCACCGACCGGTGGACGGCGCAGGGAACGGTCAGCTACGCCAAGGCGAACTTCAAGAATGCGCAGGTGCCCTGCCGTCCTGACCTGGATGGCGATGGCCAGCCGGACACGGATGACGAATTTGGCGCCAACGCCACTCAACCCATCTATTTCTGCTCGTCCAACGGGGCGATCGCGGATGTGCCCAAGTGGAACTTCACGCTTCAGTCCGAATATACCGTGCCGCTGGCCCAGGCCGAGGCATTCGTCCGGGCGTTGTTCGTCTACAAGGGCAAGCGTGCGGAAGTGTCAGGGCTCAACAGCTATGAAGCTCAGCCGATCCTGAACCTGTATCTGGGCGCGCGTGAAATCGTGCCGGGTCTTGAAGTGACGATGTTCGCCAAGAACATCTTCAATACGCGCAAGCTGACATACACCAGCAGCGACCTTGTGACCTTCGGTTTCCCCAGCGGCTACCATCAGGTGACCTACACTCCGCAGCGGGAAGTCGGCATCACCGCGCGCATGCGTTTCGGCAGCGACTGATCCCCTCTCTAAAATCAGTTGCCATTCTATAGCCGGGGGGAAACTCCCGGCATTTTTTTGGAAGCGATTGGCCGAAGCGCCGAACATGAAGGAGCCAAATCCGATGAACTGGAAGCGCCTTTTCCAGCCCCTTTGCGTCCTGGCCAGCATCGCAGGCGGCAGCATGAGCGTCTATGCCGCTCCAGCGCCGGTCGATTACTTCACCGCGCCGGTCAAGATGGAGCGGCTGCTTGGCTGGGGCGAGCGGCCGGACTGGTCGCCGGACGGAACGAAGGTTGTCTTCACCGATGCGCAGAATGACGGGCAGCTTGCCTATGCATTCGAGATGGACCTGAAAACGCGCAAGGTCCGGTGCCTGACCTGCCATCTGGGGCCGGATGCGGGGAAGGTCGTGCGCATCTATTATCTGCCAGACGGCAATTTCCTGGTGACGCGCGGTCAGGACCCGCAATCTTCGTCGCCCTTAAATGCGGGCATCTATTGGCTTTCGGCGGCGGCCGATACGCCGCCTGTCTATTTGAAGGCGGGCGCGATGGGCGACATTGCGATCGCGCGCCGCGCCAAGGCCGGAGGGGGCGTTTCCATCGCCTGGGGATCGCGCAGGGAGGATGGAAACTGGGATCTGACCACCGGCACGCTGACCGGAGAGGGTAGCGCGCCCACGCTTGGCGAGCGGCGCACCGTCTATCATTATGATCCGTCAAAGCCCGGCAAGATCAGCTTTGCGGAAGCCTATGACTTTGTCGATGAGGACCGGTCCGTCGCCTTCTTCACGATCGAGCGGCCCACGCCCAATGGCGAGATGTACAAGATCAATCTTACGACCGGAGCCATGACCAACCTTTCGCAAAGCCCGCAGCACAATGAGGCGCATGCCTTTCCCGATGACCGCTTCGTGCTGGAGGAATCCAACCGCGCGTCCGACCCTGACGGCCCGATGCGGGGCATCAGCGGCTTTCCGCCGCAGATCACGCCCTGGCTGCTGGATGCGGCCGGGATAGCCCTGCCGCCCGGCGCCATCGATACGAAAGCGCCGCCGCGTTATTTCGATCTGCATGTCGTTGCCTATGACGGCACCGGGCGCGTCCGCCGCCTGACCCATGTGAGCGACAAGGGCGGCGACGCGCATCAGTCCGCGCCTTCACCGGATGGGAAGCAGATCATCTTCTGCCTGGAAGAGCATGAAAGCGCCGCGCTCAAGGGACAGCGAGGGCTTTACCTGATGACCTTCCAGTGATGCGGCGCGTGGCGATCAGACGGTGAAGTCGATCTCCACGGCCTCGATCAGCGGCACGAGCCAGCCGAGCAGCGCCTGATGCTGTGGCGGTCATTATAGGCTTCGAACGCCGCCTGATCCGTGAACTTCATGACGCCGCCCAGTTCATAGCCGCCGCCGCGCGCGGACTGGTTCACGCCCACGGCGGTTTCGGCCAGTCCGGCGATTTGCCCCTGAAAGGCGCGGATCTCCGCCGCTGCGCGATCCTTCTGCGCCTGGGTGGCTTCCGGCTTCCAGCGGAAGGCGAACATATGGATGAACATGGGATCAGTTCCTTTTTCCCGGCAGGGCGAAGGCGACATAGGCGGAACCCTGCTTCGCCTTGGCGTTGCGCAGGTTGCTGGTGGCGATCACGATATATTGACGCCCCTTCACCATGTAGGTGATGGGCGACGCCGTGCCTGCGAAGGGCAGCGCGCCCTGCCACAGGAGCTTGCCCGTGGCGCTATCGAAGGCGCGCAGCCTGCTGTCGTAAATGGTCGCGCCGATCACGACCAAGCCACCAGCCGTGACCAGCGGCCCGCCATAATTTTCGGTCCCGGTGCCGGTTATGCCCTTCGCCGCCAGTTCGGGATATTCGCCCAGCGGTATCTTCCACAGATATTCGCCGCTGTTGAGGTCGATGGCGTTCAGCGTGCCCCATGGCGGCGCGACCGCGGGATAGCCGTCAGCATCCAGCAGCTTCTTATATCCGGTGAACGCATAGCGGGCCTTTGGTTCGGGGGCCTTGGGCGCACCCGGACGCTGCGCCGGGGCGCGCGCTTCCTGCTTTTGCGCATCGGCGCCCATGAGATAGCCGGTCAACTGCGCGATTTCGCCGTCCTGTAGCTGGGTAAAGGGCGGCATGCGCCCCTTCCCCTTCTTGATCGTCATGAAGATTTCGCCCGGATTGAGGCGGGCTGCGATGCCGCTGAGGCGGGGGAAGGATGGCGGCGAACCCTCGCGATTGAGGCCGTGGCAGACCGAGCAATGCTGCTGGTAAAGCTGCTCGCCCTGGTTTGCGACGTCGGCGAGCGTGCCAAGGCCGCCTTCCCAGGCGATGTCATTGCTGTTGATGTAGAGCACGCCCTTTTTGCGATCGATCGCCGCCCCGCCCCATTCTGCACCGCCGTCAAAGCCGGGGAAGACGACCGAACGCTGCTTGAGCGAGAGCGGCGTGAAGGGGCCGTCGCTGCGCATCGCTGAAAATGCCTTGAGCGCCGCCGCCCGCGCCTCCGGCGTCCGGCTGGTGAGCATGTCCGCCGTCAGCCGCTGGCGCGCATAGGGCGCTGGCTTGACCGGAAAGGGCTGCGTCGGAGAGCTTCTCTCGCCCGGCACATCGCTTTGCGGAACCGGCCGTTCCTCGATCGGGAAAAGCGGCTTGCCGTTCTGGCGGTCGAACAGGAACAGAAAGCCGTGCTTGGTGGGCTGCGCGACCGCATCGACCCGCTTGCCGCCATGATCGACCGTCAGCAGCACGGGAGGCGACGCCAGGTCGCGGTCCAGAATGTCATGATGAACGGCCTGAAAATGCCAGAGCCGCTTGCCCGTGCGCGCATCCAGCGCCAGCAGCGAATTGGCGAAGAGATTGTCGCCGATACGGTCAGCACCGTAGAAATCCTCTACCGCCGAGCCGGTGGGCGCATAGACGATGCCGCGCTTCTCATCGACCACCATGCCAGCCCAGGCATTTGCCCCGCCCGCGTTTTTCCAGGCGTCCCTGGGCCAGCTGTCATAGCCCGGCTCTCCGGGGCGGGGAATGGCCGAGAAGGTCCATCTGAGCGCGCCGGTCCGCACATCATAGGCGCGGATCGCGCCGGGCGCGGCGGGCGGCGCTTCGGTCGTGCGGAAACCCGTGATGATCAGGTCGCCAAACAGCACGCCCGGCGAGGTCATGACCGCGCCTATGCTCTGCGGATCGCGGCCAAGGCCCTTGCGCAGGTCGATCCGGCCTCCCTCGCCGAAGCTGGTCACCGGCTTTCCATTACGCGGATCGACGGCGATCAGGTAATTTCCGGCTGCGGAGAAAAGCCGCTGCTCGCCCCGGTTCGACCAGTAAGTAAGGCCGCGCACCGGCTGGTCGATGGCATCGGGCGGCGCATATTCCCACAGGCGCGCGCCCGTGGCGGCGTCGAGAGCGAACAGCTTCTGCCCCGGCGTTACGCCATAAAGTATGCCGTCAATCACCAATGGCGAGGTCTGGAGGCCGCCCTCTCCGGTATCGAAGCGCCATGCCTCCTGCAAAGTCCCTACATTGGCGCTGTTGATCTGGGCGAGGCCGGAATAGCGGTCGCCCTCGGCGCTGCCGCCATAAACTTTCCAGTCGCCTGCCGAAGCGCTTTGCCGGTTATCGCCCGCGCCGCAACTGGCGAGAAGCGGCAGGAGAGCGAGAGACGCCGCAGCGCGCAGGCGGAAGGACCGCACTGAAGAGTTGTTCATCATGTGCCCGCTATTGTTTCGAAATCTGGCGATGACCGGCGTCCCGGTGCGTCAGCCGTTGGTGGAAATCCCCAGACCCAGGCGCAGGGCATTCACCTTCGCTTCGTTGAACCATGTGCCAACGCGGGTCTTGACGGGCATGCTGTCGAACCCGTGGAAGCAGCCCGGCACGACCAGCAGTTCCGCCGTCACCCCCGCATCGTTCAATCGCCGCGCATATTCGATATCCTCGTCAAGGAAGAGGTCGATCGATCCGACGCCGATGAAAGCGGGCGGAAGGCCGCGCAGATTGGTCTGGCGCGCCGGAACCGCGCGCACGGGCACCTTGCTCGTGCCCGGCTCCATGCCGAGGAAGCTCTGCCAGCCGAAGCGATTGTCGCCCCGGCCCCACATGAAGGGCGCGATGTGCGGCGGCACCGCCCGCGTCGTCCCGGTGCGGTCGTCGAGCATCGGGTAGATGAGGCATTGGAAGGCGACCGGCACCTCGCCCCGGTCGCGCGCGGTGATGGCGAGCAGCGCGGCATGGCCGCCTCCCGCACTTTCGCCCATCACGGCAATGCGGCGGGGATCCACGCCAAGTTGCGCGGCGTTGCCGTGCACCCATTTGAGCGCCGCATAATTATCCTCGATCGACCCCGCATAGGTGGTTTCCGGGGCAAGCCGGTATTCGACCGACACGGCGGCGCAATCCAGTTCCTTGCAGAGGTCCTGGACGTTGCGCACGAAGCCTTCGGCCGTGCCGGACACGAAGCCGCCCCCATGGGTGTGGACGATGGCCGGGCGCTGCCCTTCCTTGCCTGCGTTGATCAGGAAGACAGTGACGTCCGGCTGGCCCTTCATGCCCGGAATGACGCGTTTTTCCACCGGCACGTCGTCGCGCCGGGGACTGGCGAACTGCTTCATCATGGCGCGGCTTTTAGGCAGAGTCTGCATCGACATCGGCCCGTCCTTCTGCTTGTCGAGCTGGGCGAGCATCTGCTTTGCGAAGGCGCGATATTCGGGATGGACGTTGGCCAGCCTGGGATCTTCCGCCACCGCCGCGAGCAACTGCGCGGGCGACAGGAAGGACAGCGCGCCGCCAGCGGCGAAGGCGCTTTTCAGAAGGGTCCGGCGGTGCATCATCTCCATTGTCTTCATTCCTGTCCTCTTGTCGTTGCCCTTCATTTGCCGATGCTGGCGAGATAGGTCAGAGATTGCGGAAGCTGGGTGTCGGGATCGCCGCTTTCATCTTCGATGATATAGTGCCGCACACCCGCCGCCTGCGCGGCCTTCATGATGGCGGGCAGGTTGAGGTCGCCCTTGCCGAGTGGCGGGAAGGGAAGCGCAGTCCCCTGCGCCGGCTTCCAGTCCTTCAGATGGAGCGAGGTCACCTTCGCCCCATATTTGTTGATGAACGCCACGGGATCGACGCCCGCCGAACGTATCCAGTAGATGTCCGCCTCTATATCGAAGCAGCCGCCTGCCTTGTCGATGATCCGGTCCAGCGCGGTCTTGCCGTCCAGCATGTGCAGGTCGTTGCCGTGGATGTGCAGGAACGTGCGCATGCCCGCAGCCTGCGCGCTGGCGCAGGCCTTCGCAAGCACCTCTCCCGCCTCCTCCGTGTCGGCGGTGTTCAGCAGGTGATAGCCTTGCGGACCGAAGATCTTGATCGCGGAAATGCCGACTTGGCTGACGCCCAGAGCCTTTGCCGCGGCGATCGCGCCGGGCAGGTCGTCGCGCATGCGGTCATAGTCCATCTGTACGCTGACGGCGCGCATGCCCGCCTTGTCGAGCGCCGTGCGCATCTGCGCCGCCGAATAGCCCGGCACGTGCATTACCTCCACCTGATCCACGCCCATCGCCTTGATCCGCGACAAGGCCGAGGGCACGTCGATCTTCGGCACCGGCGAAGGCGCATCCTTGTTCTTCAGCGCATCATTATAAGCCCAGATCTGGATAGCCAGACCGTCCCGCCAGTGCGGAGCGGCTGCGGGTCTGGACGGCGATGCGGCCGCCGCCGCTCCCGCGACCGCCAGCGTTCCCAAGGCCGCCCAAAATCGCCAGCCATGACGGCCGCCTTTCCCGCTCTGCTGCATTCTGGCATTCCTTTCCCTGAACGTTCTTTCAGCCCGGCAACGCTTGGTTCACGCATAGCAAGGCCAGACTGTTCTACAAACGAGCATGACCATAGAATTCAGGCATAGGAATATGCCTGATCATGCTGTCACCCGCCGGGAGGACGTCCCCCCGATCAGGAAGAAGGCAGGAGCGGGCGGAAGAAGCTGCGTTCGTGACGGATGATGCAGCCGGACGCGCGCGCATGGGCGTGCGCCTCGGCCACTTCCTCATCCTGCATCATCGCGGCGCGGTAGGTTTCATATTCCGCGAGGCTGGGGAAATCGAACAGGAACAGGGCGATATCGTTCGCCCCCTCGGCGGGCAGGAAATAGCCATGCGGCTTGCCGCCGAAGCGCGGCATCATCCTGAGCCACATGCGGGCATAATGTTCGAAGGCTTCGACCTTGTCAGGATCGATCCTATATTCGATGACGCATGTGATCATGGCCGCTCCTCAGCTTGTTGCCGTCGCTCTCCATGGACGAAGGGACGGCGGGTCAGGCGTTCGCCCCTTCCTCCGCGATGAAGCCGGGCCAGGTCTTCAAATAGGTGAGGAAAGTTTCCGTAAGCCCCTCCTCCAGCAGATGCTCGGCGGTGACCGGCAGCGGCGGGGACGTGTAATCCGGGTCGCGCCGCACCCGCTCCGCAAAGTCATGGCGGAGGATGGCGGCGCGGCCGATCACGGCGAAGTCGCACCCGGCCTCGACCACGCCAGCGGCCGCCTTCCCGCTCATGATCTTGCCCGCCGCGCCCAGCCGGACGTTGCCGCGCGGAAGTTCGGTAAAGTAGCTGAGCAGCGTTCGCCCCTTGAACCGCTCGTCCTCAGGCTCCTTGGTGACGTCCCAGAGCGAGAGGTCGAGATAATCGATCTTGTCCTGGCGCATCAGTTCTCCGGCGACGGCTACGATCTCGTCCAGCTTCTGGGCATAGCGTTCCGGCGACAGGCGCACGCCGACCTGGAAGCCGGAGCGGCATTGGGCGCGAATGCCATCGACGATCTCGAACAGCAGGCGGGCGCGGTTTTCGGGGTTGCCGCCATAGCGATCCTCCCGAAGATTGACTTCGGGCGAGAGGAATTCGCCGATGATATAGCCATGGGCCGCATGCACTTCGATCCCGTCGAAGCCCGCCTTTTCGGCGCGGCGGGCAGCGGCGATGAAATCGTCCCGCAGCTTTTCCACCTCATCCAGCGTCAGTCCGCGCGCGCCGGTTTCGGCATGATCGGACGGGCAAACCGGCGCGCTGACCAGATCCCTGGGCGCACGGTAACCGGCATGGTGAAGCTGAACCGATGAAATCGCGCCCTCCGCCTTGATACCGGCGGCCAGCCGCGTCAGCCCTTCCAGATGCTCGTCGCCGAAGATGCCGAGCTGGCCCGGAAAGCCCTGGCCATTGGCCTGAACATGCGCGGCGGCCGTCATCACCAGCCCGAATCCACCGGCGGCGCGCTTCGTCAGCCAATGATATTCCCCGTCCGACAGGCGTCCGTCGGCATGGCTCTGCTGATTGGTCATCGGCGCCAGCATGAGGCGGTTCTTCATCGCGGGCCCGCGCGTGAAAGTCAGGGGGGAGAAGAGATCGGTCATGGCATCCGCTCATTTGGAAGGAGGAATCGGCCCCCTCCTATTCCCGATGATGGGCAGGGAGAAGTCAAAAATGGCGTATCTGGTCTACTTAATGGTGATGGAAAGGCGGGCTGCGCCGCCGCAAAGCCCTTGATTTCCGGCTTCTTGACGCCGCCGGTCAGGCCGCCGATAACCGGCATGTCATCATGGGCTGGAGCGATCGGCCAGCCGGACATTATGTGGAATATCGATGCGTCAGCTTTCGACAGCCAGACATAGGACAGCACGGCCGTCGCGGTCATCCCGGCCGGACACCAGCGGCATGCGCTGGCTGGACGGCGGCGTCTTCGCCATGGGGTCGGAAAATTTCTATCCCGAAGAAGCGCCGGTGCGGCAGGTGCGTGTCGACGGATTCTGGATTGACGAAACCCCCGTCACCAACCGGGAGTTCGCCCGCTTCGTCGAGGCGACCGGATACCGGACGCTGGCGGAGACCGCGCCCGATCCGAGGGATTATCCCGGCATGCCGCCGGAAATGGCACAGGCCGGATCATTGCTGTTCCAGCGGACGGCCACGCCGGTCGATCTACATGATCACGGCCAATGGTGGACATTCGCCTTTGGCGCTGATTGGCGGCATCCTTTGGGGCCGGACAGCGGTTTGGAGGGGCTGGAGGATCACCCGGTCGTGCATGTCGCGTTCGAGGATGCGCGTGCCGGCTCTGTTGCAAAGATTGGCGGCAGTCAGAGGTAGGCTGTCGCTCT
>NZ_JNAC01000044.1:0-706 GCF_000722555.1 Sphingobium sp. DC-2
AGCACGGCCGACAGCACACGGACGAACCGGCGGTCGGCATCGTCGCCATTGCCAAGCTTGCGGCGCAGGCGCGCCAGCGCCGGCGGCAGATCCCAGTCCTGGAAGGGCGCGCCGTTCCGCAGCGCTCCGGGCTTGCGGGCCAGTACCGGCAGATAATGCCAGGGGTCATAGATCGTGCGGTTGCGCCCGAAGTAGCGGGGATGCTCGGCGACAACCTCCTCGCCGCAGCGCACGACAATGCGGTCGGCATAGGCCCGGACCTGCACCGTCCGCCGCGCCACCGTCGAGAGAACCGAGTAGCGGTTGCGATCGAAGCTGATCAGGCAGGTGCCCGTCACCGCATGCTCGCTCTCGTTAAAGCCGTCGAACGGTCCCAGCATCGGCTGCAGTGCCGATCGCTCGATCTCCAGCGCCTGCGCCACGGTCAGCTCGCCCTGTTCCGGGTGTGCCTGTCGTTCCGCCCAGCGCTGGCACTCGGCCTCCAGCCAGCCATTGAGCTCGTCGAGGCTGGCGAACCGCAACCGGGGTTGGAAGAAGCGGCCCCGGATCGTCTGCACCTGGTTCTCGACCTGGCCCTTCTCCCATCCCGCCGCCGGCGAGCAGGCGGTGGGCTCGACCATATAATGGTCGGTCATGATCAGGAACCGCCGGTTGAAGACCCGCTCCTTCCCCGTGAACACGCTCGTCACCGCCGTCTTCATATTAT
>NZ_JNAC01000045.1:0-12979 GCF_000722555.1 Sphingobium sp. DC-2
ATGTCGGCCAGAAGGTGAAAATATCCCGCCACATCCTTCGCCAGCGTCTTGTCGCCGCCAACCCACAAATTGGCCAGGAAACCGGTTAATATCCCCGCGACCATGCCCATGAGGATGAAACCCGTCAGTCGCGATTTCATGAGATCACCAATTCAGAAAATAGCAATTGCCGGGCCAGCGGCAGGCGTGACCCGGCGGCTATGCGGGTCAGTCTTTTGCGGATTTGCGGTAGTCGAGCGAGGGGGCCTTGTCTCCCAGCAGCGAACGATAGACGAAGTCCGCTCCCCGGCGCTTTTCCAGCTCCGCCTTCGCCGCGGCCAATATGTCGGGACTTTGGAACAGCTGGGCAGCGGTCAGCGCAATCGTCTTCGCAGCCGTGACGGCGCCCTTCACGCCGATGCTGGTGCCGCTCGCCGCCACCGCCTGCCAACTGTGCGGCGGCGTGCCTGGTGCCCATGTCGCTGCAACCATGCCCGCAGTGGGGGTCGTGTAGCTCACATCGCCCACATCGGTCGATGCTGGCGATACCTGTCCGCTGGTGTAGGGACCGATCGATCCATCACCCATGCGGGTTCCTTTGGGGAAGGTCGACTGTATCTTGCTGATGAACGCCTGTTCCTCCGCAGTGTGGGACGGCAAGGTCAGACTTTTGAGATTGTCATACATGACATGGCCCAAAGTGTCGTTGGGCAGCAGGTCGAACGTTCCGCCGACCTGATCGAACTCCACCGTCGTGCCGGTTCCCAGCGCCGCGCCTTCGGCCGCCTTCTTCACGCGCTCCATGATCTCCGAAACCACCTTCTGATCCGGGTGGCGGACATAATAATAGACCTCGGCGGTATCCGGCACGACATTGGGCGCCTTGCCGCCATCGGTGATCACATAATGGATGCGCGTTTCCTGTGGCACATGCTCGCGCATCATATTGACCATATTGTCCATCGCCTCCACGCCATCGAGCGCGGAACGGCCGCGATCAGGCGCGGCGGCTGCGTGGGCGGCGATGCCGTGGAAGCGGAACTTGCCGCTGATATTGGCCAGCGCCCGCCCCTGCGAGGCATTATTGCCGTCAGCGGGATGCCAGTGGAGCATGGCAGACACGTCTTTGGTCAGCCCCTCCCGCACCAGGAAGACCTTGCCTGATCCGCCTTCCTCGGCGGGGGCGCCATAGAGGCGCAATTCGCCCTTGATGCCGTGCGCGACCATCCATTTCTTGGTCGCGATCGCCGCTTCCACCGATGCCGCGCCGAACAGATTATGACCACAACCATGGCCTGCAATGCCCGGTATCGGTTTACGCTCCGGCTCGGCGGCCTGCGGCAGGCCGGGCAATGCGTCGAATTCCGCCAGAATGCCGATGACCGGACCGTCGCCGGTCTTGAAGCTGGCGATGAAGGCGGTCGGCATGCCCGCCACGCCAGCCTTGACGGCAAAGCCAGCCGCCTTCAGCGTCTTTTGAAGGAGAGCGGAGCTTTTCGTCTCCTGAAATCCGACCTCGGCATAGTTCCAGATCGCAAGCGCGTTCTTTTCCAGAGAGGGCGTATCGCGATCGATGTCCGCCAGGATCGCCATGCGATCGCTTTCGGCAAGTGGGCCCGCAAGCGCCGGAACGGAAACAGATACCGCAAGCAGGCTGAGCAAGGACCAGGCAACTGACTTCATCGACACGCACCCCTTGATATTGGTTCAGAAATAAGGACGGCCCGCATAAGGCGTTTCTCATGCGGGCCAGCCGGACACGTCAGCGCGCGCCGAACGCCATGCGCAACTGCACGCCGATCACGCGCGGCTCGTTGTAGACCAGAGACGTCGCCGTGATGGACGGCGTCACCACGCCGCCCGCAGCGGCATAGGTGACGTCGAACAGGTTCCGCACGAACAGGCCAAGGTCGATGCCCCGTCCTTCGATGTCATTCAGGTCGAACTTCAGGTTGACCGTATCATACGCCTTCTGCGTGCCGTTGGTGTCGAGCGGCCGCTCGACATACCAGACCTTGGAACTGTGGAACCAGTTGGCGTTGATGACCAGCTCCGCGAAACCGCCCAGATCATGCGCGTAACGCGCTCCCGCACCCAGCGTCCATTTGGGCGTGTAGGAGAATTTGTTATTGACCGGATTGGCGCCAAGCAGCGGCACGAAAGCGGCCGGTGCCGAATATTCATCATATTTGGCATCGGTGTAGGCGCCAAAGCCCGTCACGCTGAAGCCGCGGACCGGCGTTATCGAAAAGTCGAATTCCGTGCCCTTGATGGTCGCCTTCGCCGCGTTGATGATCAGGTTGCCCGGATCGTTCGACGGATCATTGTCGCCGTCGAAGTTCGCGCCGGGGAAGATCGAGCGCTGGATGTTGCTGTATTTGCTGGTGTAGGCCGCGATATTGAAACGCCCCTTCACATCGCCGATCTGCCAGCTGCTCTTGATCCCCGCCTCATAGTCGGTGACCTTTTCGGGCTTGTAGGTTTCAAAGCCGTCGAAATAGGAAGAAAGACCGCTCTGGTTGAAACCCGCCGCGCGATAGCCGCGGCGATTGGTGATGTAGAGGAAGATGTCGTCATTGACCTTATAGTCGAAGCCCAGCGTCCAGGTCGGCGCCTTCGACTTTTCCGCGCCGGTCCTGCCGCCCCGCGCTTCGCAATCATCCGGTCCGATACGGTCGAGCGTGGACAGCACGGCGACCGAGCAACCCGACGACTTGTCCCAGGTATAGCGGAAACCGCCATTGAAGCGCAGGCCATCGGCGAAACCGCCAAAGGCATAGCCGATCTGGCCGAACAGCGCCTTGCTCGTAGCGCTGTTGTAATTCTCGTTATATGTGAAGGTACGGCCCGGAATGACCGCCGCATAGGTGACCCCGCCATTCACGCCGGTTGGATCGCTCTTCAGGTAAAAGGCGCCCACGATCCAGTCGAGCCTGTCGTTGAACAGCTTGCCCATGATCTGGAACTCGTTCGAATATTGCTCGACAGCAGTATTCGAACGGCTTTCGTTCAGCTGGAGATAGGAGCCGTCCATGTCGCGCGCGGCGTCGACCTTGCTCCTGCGATATCCGAAGATGTTCTTGAAGGTCACGGCGCCCACGTCCAGCGTCGTGGTGTTCGCAATGCCCCAGAAGGTGCGGTTGGAACGTGGCGCGATGCTGGTCGATACGTCGCGCACGCCGTTCGCCTTCTGCTCGGCAAGGGCGATGTCGATATCGCAGCCCGCGACGCCGCAATCAAAATAGGGAGCGTTGACCGCATTGCGGGCGTTGCCGCCGCCTGGGACCGCGGGGTTGGGGTAGACGCCGTTAAGGATAGTGCCGGTGCCGTTCTCCTTCGCCTTGTAATAGTCGAAGACGGTGACGTTCTTCAGGCCGTCGACCGGCTCCAGCAGCAGCGAGCCGCGCAAGGCATCATTGTGCCGATCGTCCAGATCGCCGCCGACACCATGATTCTTGGTATAGCCGTCGCGGCGGGCAATCTGCCCCGCGAGGCGCAGCGCCACCCTGTCCTCGACGAGCGGAACGTTCACCGCGCCTTCGAAGGTCCGCTCATTATATGAGCCCAGCGTCAGCTGGCCGTAGCCGCCAAAATCATAGTCGGGCGCGACCGGGTAGAGCAGCAGCGCGCCGCCCGTCGTGTTGCGGCCGAACAGTGTGCCCTGCGGCCCTTTCAGCACCTGGATCGAACCCACGTCGAAGGTCGGCACGATGCTGCCTTCATTAGGCAGCGGCACATCGGCGAAATAGGTGACGACCGATGGCGCAGCGGCCCCGGCGGTAGCGCGGCGCTGGCCGCGGATCACGATGCTGGGGGTATCACGCGAGGTTTGCGGCGCAACGTTCAGGCCCGGTGTCGTATAGGTGAGGTCCTGGGTGCTGACCACGGCCTTTTCGCGCAGCATCTCTTCATTGAAGGCCGTGATGGAGACTGGAACGGTCTGCGCGCTTTCCTCGCGGCGGCGCGCCGTGACGGTGATCTCCCCGCCCGGATCGTCGCTGATCTGCGGCGGCGTCTGGGCATGCGCACCTGGCGCCGCAATAGCGGCAAGCGAACTGGCGAGCAGCAATGCGGATGCTGTACGATAGGCCATAGTATGATTTCCCCTTATCGTGGCTCTGCCCTCTTTTCGGTTTTTCAGGAGGGCCGATGATCGCAAGACGCAAGCGCGCGCCGATCATTCGGGGTAATGACAAAAATATTTCAGATGACGCTCTTCACGCCGCTCGGCTAAGAACCGGCGAGGATCGACCGGAGTAAAACGCCATCTTCCCGCTACGCAGGACATCGCCGGACCCAGTCGTTCCCGTGCACGACCTGACCGCCTATGTGCCCGCGTTGCGGCGCTATATCGCCAAGCGGGCCGATGCGGCCGATGTCGACGATCTGGTCCAGGACGTGCTGCTGCGCATGCATGTGCGCGGTCAGGCGGAGGCGATCGACAATATCGAGGGATATCTGTTCCAGGTTGCTGCCAGCGTCCTGACCGATCGTGCGCGGCGCGATCGAACCCGTGAGCGCAGCGCCCATTGCGAGCTGACGGAATCCTTCCATCCGGTGGAGAATCGCACGCCAGAACGCGTGCTGCGCGGACGCGAGGATGTCGATCGGCTGGTGGAGGCATTGGAGGCGATGCCGGACCTGACCCGCGATGCCTTCGTCCTGCACCGTTTCGAGGAAATGTCCTATGACGCCATCGGCGAGCATCTGGGCATTTCGACGAGCGCCGTCGGGCGGCACCTGATGAAGGCCGTGCGTTTCCTCGCCGCGAGGGACTTGCCATGAGCAAGGCTTTCGACGCCCGCGCGCTGGAACAGATCGATTCTCCGGAAGCGACCGCCGCTGCCTATTTCAGCCATTTCCGTTCCCCCAATGCCACGGCGGAGGATTATCTGGCGTTCGAGCATTGGCACGCGCGTGACGAGGCGCATCGCAAAGCCTGGGCACGCGTCGAGCAGGAATGGGAAGGAGCTGGCAAGATGCGCGCCGACGCCCGAATCCTTGCCATTCGCGAAAGAGCGCTGGCCAACCGCCGTCCGCGCCGCAATTGGCGCCGCCCGGTCGCTGTGGCGGCAGCTATCGGAGCCGTGATGATCGGCGGCATCGCCTGGCAGCGGCATCAGGATACGCCTGCCAGACTTGCCCAGGCCGAAGCACGCACATTTTCGACCGGCACCGGTCAGCAGGCATCCTTCCGCATGTTGGACGGATCGACCATCACGATCAACACCGGATCGACCCTGACCGTCAGCGAAAGCGATACGCGCCGCAGCACGCGTATGAAGCAGGGCGAAGCCTTTTTCGAGGTTGCGAAAAATCCCCGCAAACCCTTCGTGGTCGAAGCGGAAGGCGTGACGGTGACGGCGCTCGGCACGGCCTTCGCCGTCCGCGATCTGGGCGGCGATGGCGTGCGCGTGACGCTTGTGCATGGCCGCGTACGCGTCGACATGCCTGCGGCCGCCGGGAAACCGCCCCAGTCCACGCTGCTGTCGCCTTATATGCAATTGACCTGGCGGAAGGGCCGTTACAGCATCGCGCCAGTGAACACCGCTCAGCAACTTAGCTGGCGGCAGGGTATGATCGTCTTCGACCGCACTCCGCTCGCCCAGGCAGTCGCGGAGATCAACCGCTACAGCCCGCAGGAGATCGTGGTCGCCAGCGCCTCGCTCGCCCGGCGGCCGATCAGCGGCAGTTTCCGCGCTGGTGTCACACGCGGCTTCCTGCAAAGCCTGGAGGCCAGCGGCATCGCCCGCGTGGTCAACGAAAGCGCCACGGGCGCCGAACTGGTGGAACCCTGAGCGGGCCACGCCCGGCAAAATCCTATTCGAAGGAATAACGCATCCGCACGCCAAAGGTCCGCGGCGCGCCCGGAATGATCGTGGCGGCCGTGAACATCGGATTGAGCGTCCCGCCAGCGCTGGCATAATAGCGGTCCGTCAGATTGCGGCCCCAGATTTCCAGGTCCAGCGCCCGCCCCCCTACCCGCCTCCAACTGATGGCCCCGCCCAGAAGGCCGTAAGCAGGCTGAACGCCGAAACGATCGTTCACCCGTTCGGCGAAGCGGATCGTGCTGACATAGCTATAGTCGATTTCCAGTTCCAGCCGCCCCAGCCGATCAGGCAAGGGAAATTCCCGGACCAGGCTCACAGTCCCGCTGAAGCGCGGCGTGTAGGAAAAACGGTTGTTGATCGGATCGCTGCCCAGCAATGGCGCCAGCAAGGCAGGCGCGTCGACCCTGGTATATCGCGCGTCGACATAGGAAAAGCTGACCGTCGCGCGCAGATGGCTGCCGGCATTGGCTGCCAGTTCGCCATCCATCCCCATCACGCGGGCGCGCGATACGTTGACGTAGAAGGAAATAGGGTCGTTGCCGGGATCGCCATCGCCATCGAAGCCGGGACCGGGGAACAGCGCCCGCTGGATATTGCGGTAGAGACCGGCGTAGATGGCGGCGGCGTAAGAGCCATGGATCGGACCAAGGGTCCATCGTCCCTTCGCGCCCGCTTCCAGATCAGTGAAACTTTCCGGCCCGAACTGCTGGAACGGCGCGAGTGCGCCACCCAGTGCCGGGCTGTTATAGCCGCCTGATCGGAACGCACGGCGGCTGGTCAGATACAGGCTGCTTTCGCCTCTTCGGCGGGTAAGGGCCGCCGTCCATGTCAACCGGCCGGACGTGAAGGAGGACAGCGATCCCCCCATGCCGATACAGTCGTTGTGCGACTGGGGCTCCGCGTTCGCGCTGCGCAGGGAACAGCCGCGCACGCGCTCTCCGGTGTAGCGCAGTCCCAGGTCCGCTGTCAGCCGGGGCGCCAGGGGAACAGCCACCTGGCCGAAGAGTGCCGCGCTTCGGAAGGTCTGATAATTGGCGATGAAGTCGGCAGGCTTCCCCGGCCGGGTGAATTGCGCGCTTTTCTGCAACATCGTCCCCGATGGCGCGCTTTCGAGGAAGAACAGCCCGGCAATGTAACGCGCTCCGCCCCACCGGCCCTGCACCTGAACTTCCTCGGTCAGCTGCCGCAAATTGGTGCGAGCGCCGAGATCGTTGATCGCCAGCGGCGTGCCGTCGCCATCCAGCGCATTGACGATCCTGGTCGACCTCCAACCAGCGATGTTACGCAGCAGCAGATCGTCATCGCCATATTCGATGATGTTCGTCACCCCGCGGAAGCGCCGCCTGAAAAGCGGCGAGAGCCCCGATTGGGACGTCCTTCTTCCCAGCCGCTGTTGCTGCTCCAGCAAGGCGTCGACATCACATGCGCCTTGGCCACAATCGAAATAGGGCGCGTTTTCTTCCGTGCGAGCGCTCCCGCCGCCATAGACCCCCGTCAGTATCTGGACGGAACCGCGCTCGTCCGCATTGAGCATGTCGAGCGTCAGGAGTGACCTGAACCGTCCTTCCGGTGCGAGACGCAGCACGGCACGCGCCGCATCGCTATGTGCATCGTCCGCCCTTCCGCCCGACGCCATGCGGATGAAGCCGTCCCTGCGCATCCGCTGCGCCGCGATCCGCAGCGACCATGCGCCAGCCGGGGATAGCTCGACAGCTCCCTCGATCCGGTTCATCCCGTAGTTACCGGCATCCGCCTCGACATAAGATGGCACGCCGTCGCCAGGCTTGACGGAATGGAGCAAAATTGCGCCGCTGGTCGTGTTGCGGCCGAACAATGTTCCCTGCGGCCCCCGCAGGATCTCGATGGAGGCTATGTCGTAAAGCGGGGAAAGAGCCGCCTGGTTGGGCAATGGCACCTCTTCCTGATACACGACCAGGGGAAGGCGGTTTTGGTCGCTGATCGATCGCCGCTGCCCGCGCATGACCAACAGCGGCGTCGCACTGGACGTCTGGCCGGTGGCGACGAATCCCGGCGTGACGCGCGCCAGATCGGCCAATGTGCGGACTGCTCGCCTGCGAAGCGCATCGGGATCGCTGCGCGCTATCAGCAGCGGCACCTCCGCCCCGCTTTCCGGCCGCCGCCGCGCCGTGACCAGTATCTCCGGGCCGATCGAGGGCGCCGGGGCTTCTACCCGTGCCGGGCGGGACCTGGCGGGCTGGATGATATAGACGCTCCTGCCGACGCGGCGGATGCTCACGCGCAGCCCTTCCGTCATATGCTTCAGCGCGTCCTCGACATCCATTGATCCACGGATGGACCGCGTGCGCCTTTCCTCCAGTCCGGGGGCATTCAGCAATATCTCGACCTGCGCCTGCCTGGCCAGTTCCGCGATCGCGACGCTCAGCCTTTGCGCCGGAACATCCACAGTGCCGGTTCTCGCTTGGGCATCCATGGCCATTGTTGCAGCGGCAGCCGACAGGATCGAGGTGCAGACGATGCGAACGAACAACCGGCTCTATCCCTGATTTCCCGCATGCAGCTGAGACAAATATCGTCCGGGGACGGTATCGGCGAAACAGCCCCGTCGCAAGCCGCCGCAACCCCGGCGAATATCCCCCGCACGCCCGATGTAGAAGGCAAGGCATGGAAAACAAAGGCGCCGCACCCACGGCATAGACGATATCTACGGGATCTATAGCACAATCGCGACTGGAGTGATGGTCAGGTCCTGGCTCGCGTTGAGACATAGCCAGAGCCGCCCTTCACGGCGATCTGGTCCGCCGTCTGACGCGCGCTCGCGGCAATTGCTTCGCGCAGCTCACCGGCATCGCGCCCTCGGCGTTCATGTGCAGACGAAAGCGAACGATCGTCGGCAGGTCGAACCGAGTGCCCGTCTGCCGCTGACAGGAAATCCAGCATGTCTTCCCAAGTCTCAGGGAGCGCTCAGATTGTCTGGCCCCCCGACACCTCGATACGCTGTCCGTTGACCCAGCGGTTGTCCGGGCCAAGCAGGCTCGCCACCATCGGTCCGATGTCATCAGGCACGCCGACGCGGCCGAGTGCGGTCATGCCGGCGAAGGCCTGATTGTAATCGGGAATGTCGCGTACCGCGCCGCCCAGGAAGTCTGTCTCGATCGCGCCGGGCGCGACACAGTTGGCGGTAATGCCGCGGCTGCCCAGTTCCCTGGCCATGTAGATGGTCAGGATCTCGACAGCACGCTTGGCCGCCGAATAAGCCGAGAAGCCGGGGAAAGACACGCGGG
This sequence comes from Sphingobium sp. DC-2, assembly GCF_000722555.1. NCBI lineage: Bacteria > Pseudomonadati > Pseudomonadota > Alphaproteobacteria > Sphingomonadales > Sphingobiaceae > Sphingobium > Sphingobium sp. DC-2. Next base: position 9,074 of record NZ_JNAC01000045.1, read on the forward strand.
TCAGGCCGGAAGAGAAGTTGATGATGCGGCCTCCATCCGCGAGCACCGGCAGCAGTGCCTGCGTCAGGAAGAACACGCCCTTGACGTGAACGCTGAACAGGGCGTCGAACTGCCCCTCGGTCGTGGCGGCGAAGCCGGCCATCTCGCCATGCCCCGCATTGTTGACGAGGTGGTCGATCGTGTCGCGGTTCCATGTGGCGGACAGGGCGGACCGCAATGCCTCCACAAAGGCGGGAAAAGCCGAGATATCGCTGGTATCGAGCTGTAATGCGACTGCCTTGCGCCCCAGCGCCTCGATTTCCGCGACGGCGGCTTCGGCATTTTCCTTGCCGCTGCGGTAGGTGAGGATAACATCGCCTCCATGGCGGGCGATGCTGGTGGCGGTGTTGCGGCCCAGGCCGCGGCTGCCGCCGGTAACGAGTGAAATCGTGGTCATCTATGCCTCCGGGTTGAGATGCAGCCTTATGCATCCCCTGCTCCGTTCCGTGTTGCGTGATCCTTCGTAATCCTTGCCTGATTATGCAGAGCACGTTGCCGCACGGCGTTGGGCGGCTTAATCAGGAGACATGACCGATCAGCTTCTGGACTATGCTCGCCGCTATGCCGACGCCTTTGCCGATCGCGACGGGGTCGCGGCGACGCCCCTCGATGGCCTCATCATCCTGCGCGAAACGGCCCCGTCCATGCTGCAATATGCCGTGTCGAAACCGCTGGTGGCGCTGGTCCTGCAAGGCAGCAAGCGCGTCACGATGGGCAGCAGCACGTTCGACTTCGGGGCTGGCGACAGCCTCCTGATCACAACCGACGTGCCGACCGTCAGCCAGATCACGGCCGCCAGCCAAATCTTGCCTTATTATTCGCTGGTTCTTGAACTGAGCCCTGAAATCATCAGCGATCTGGTGGGAGAGATCGGTCCCGCGCCCATTGAGCAGGAACGGCCCGTGCGCGTCGATCCGACCGAAGACGAAGTCGCGGGCGCTGCGCTGCGTATCCTTCGGTTGCTCGACCGACCCGCGGCGCTTGCGGTGCTCGGACGGCAACTTGTCCGCGAACTGCATTATTGGCTCCTTCGGAGCAGCCATGGCGGCGCCATCCGTGCGCTTGGAGTCGCCGACAGCCACGCCCGGCGGATTGCCCGCGCGGTGGCGATCCTGCGCGAGCGCTATTCGGAAACTGTCCGGATCGAGGCGCTGGCAAGCGCCGCGGGCATGAGCCTTTCCGCTTTCCATACCCATTTTCGCGCCATTACCTCCCTGACGCCGTTGCAGTTCCAGAAGCAGCTTCGCCTGATCGAGGCGCGCCGCCGGATGCTTGCGCTGGGCGAGGCGGTGAGTAATGCCGCTTATGGCGTGGGGTATGAAAGCGTTCCGCAGTTCACGCGCGAATATGGGCGCCTGTTCGGCCAGCCGCCGGCGCGCGATATTCGGGACGCACGGGGCCGGCTGAACATCGCCGCATAGGCATTTGTCAGATGCCGCGTTGGTGATCGGCTTCGGCGTTCGTGCCTGATCGAACGTAAAACATGCCGGATCCTGCATCCCTGCGGCCGACGACTTCAAAAGCTTGACGAGCAAAGGCATGCGCCATCAAACATTGTAGCAGCAAATTTGGAGAAACCGAGCGATGGCGAGGGAAGCAGAGATCGCAACTATTCTGCCTTTTCCTGCGGCGGATGGCTCCGTTGCCGGCAGCGATCAGGTCGACCGATAGCTCCCAGAGGCGCGCCGCGTCGGGGGTGTCGAGAGCCTTTGCCGACGGCCGCTCCTCCGTAGGATATCCGCGCTTGCCGCCGAGCCGGTCGGGACCATAATAGGCCCCGTCCCGGGCGGCCGGATCGGTCGCCGCGTACAGAGTGGGCAGCGCGCCCTGCCACGCAGGCTGGAATAGGTCCGCCGATGTGATCGTGAGTGTGGACCCTGCGGTTATCATGGGCCATGGTCAGTTTCCTTTCGCGACGATGCCGGGCGTCGACGGGCCGGGCCTCGGCCGACCCTGTCCGTAGCGCGCGTAGAGCGCGGGCAGCACGAACAGGGTAAGCAGCGTCGCGGAGACGAGGCCGCCGATCACCACGGTGGCGAGCGGCTTTTGTACCTCCGCCCCCGATCCGGTGGCGATCGCCATCGGCACGAAGCCGAGGCTCGCGACCAGCGCGGTCATCACCACCGGGCGCAGGCGCATCGTCGCGCCCTCACGCACCGCCGTCGCCCGATCCATCCCGCGCGCCATCAGGTTCTGGATCGACGTCACCATGACAAGGCCGTTCAGCACCGCGATGCCGGACAGGGCGATGAACCCCACCGCCGCCGAGATCGAGAAGGGCATGCCGCGCGCGAACAGGGCGAGCACGCCACCGACCAGCGCCAGCGGCACGCCGGTGAACACGATGGCCGCGTCGCGCACGCTGCGCAGCGCGCCATACAGCAGCAGGATGATGAGCGCGAAGCAGCCGGGCACGACCAGCATCAGCCGCGCGCTGGCCGAGCGCAGGTTCTCGAACTGGCCGCCCCAGTCGAGATATTGCCCGGCGGGCAGCCGGACCTGGGCGGCGATCGCGGCCCGGGCGTCGGCGACGACCCCGGCCACGTCGCGCCCGCGGACATTGGCCTGGACGACCACGCGCCGCTTGCCGTCCTCGCGGCTGATCTGGTTAGGCCCCTCGGTAAGGGCAATGTCGGCGACGCTTTGCAGCGGCACGAAGCCGCCGTTCGGCAGCGGCACTGGCACTTGGCCCAGCGCCTGGAGATCGGCGCGCGCCGCATCCGACAGGCGGATGGTAACCGCGAACCGCCGGTCGCCTTCGAAGATCATGCCCGCGTCGCGGCCGCCGACCGCCGCCGATACCGTGTCCTGCACGGTGCGCGCGGTAACGCCGAGCCGCGCCATCATGTCGCGGCGAGGACGGATGTCGAGCATCGGCAGGCCCTCGGTCTGCTCGACGCGCACATCGGTCGCGCCCCGCGTCTGCCGCAGGATCGCGGCGATGCGGTTGGCGGTCGCGGTCATCGCGTCGGCATCGTCGCCGAACACCTTGACTGCGATGTCGCCGCGCACGCCCGCGATCAGCTCGTTGAACCGCATCTGGATCGGCTGGCTGATCTCGAACGCGCCACCGGGCAGGCTTTCGAGCACCCGCTCCACCTTGGCTACCAGCGCGGCTTTGGGCAGGTTCCGGTCCGGCCACTGGTCACGCGGCTTCATGATGATGAAGGTGTCGGAGATGTTGGGGGGCATCGGATCGGAGGCGAGTTCCGCCGTGCCGGTCTTGGAGAAGACGAAGCGCACCTCGGGCAGCCGCGCGATGGCACGCTCGATGCGTGATTGCATCGCCTGGCTCTGATCGACCGAGGTGCCGGGGATGCGCAGCACCTGTGCCGTCAGGTCGCCTTCGTCGAGCTGGGGCAGGAACTCCTGGCCGAGCAGCGAGAAGGTGAGGATACCGGCAAGGAATGCGCCGACGCCCACTCCGATGGTGAGGCGCGGCCGCTTCATCGCCCGGTCCAGCCCCGGCTCGTACCGGCGCTTGAGCCAGGACATGATCCGCCCCTCCTTCTCTTCCACCGGCCGCGAGAGCAGACAAGCCAGCATCGCCGGCACGAAGGTGAGCGAGAGGACGAAGGCACAGGCGAGCGCAATGATGACGGTCAGCGCCATCGGCGTGAACGTCTTGCCCTCGACGCCGGTCAGGGTCAGCAGCGGGATGTAGACGAGGATGATGATCGCCTGCCCGAACACCGAGGGCCGGATCATCTCGCGCGCGGCCTGCGCGACCACCGCCAGCCGCTCGTCGAGCTTGAGGGGGCGGCCATGATGGTGCTGCCGTTCGGCGATGCGGCGCAGGGCATTCTCGACGATGATGACTGTGGACCGGCGTGCAAAAGGGACCCCGTTAGCGGGGTGATCGGCGTC
>NZ_JNAC01000046.1:0-73326 GCF_000722555.1 Sphingobium sp. DC-2
CTCCTTAAATCACAACCTCAAATCTGCGCCATTGGTGCTGACGGCGGACACGCTGCTCGAGCCTTGGCTTACAGATCGCATCTCCGCCGGAGAACGGGCACCCGTTATCGAACAGTGTCAGGCCTGTCAGGCCACGATCGTTCTGAAAGTGCAGATTGGCAGTGGCTTTACCGTCACCGGGGTAAGCTTTGCCGACGCCATCGATATCACTGGTACGGTATGGCGGCCAATCGTCGGACCGGACAGCATCGGCACGATAAGCGCCGTCTGGCTTGATACCAATCCCAAACGCGCAGCCCTGCATCTGCTCGGCATCGCCAGAAATATGGCGGTCGAACTGGAGCAAAGATCAAGTTGAAGAAAAATGGGTGGCGCACCCGACAGGATTCGAACCTGTGACCTTCGGCTTCGGAGGCCGACACTCTATCCAGCTGAGCTACGGGTGCATCTGTGTTCAGATAGGGTTCGAGACCGAACTGGGTCAATCACGAATCCGACTTCGAATCGACGATACCGGACTAGGCTAAAAAGCTCTGCCGATTGTCGCCGCTCGTTCTCTACAGCCTCCTTCAGTTTGCTTCCGTGATGCTTCCGTGACCACGGAAGCGGTTTTTGCGCTTCCTTCGAGCATCACCAAGATATTGGTTTTGCTCAATTTTCTTACCTAGCACCCACAACCCACTTGACTTAGCCTTGCCTTCGGAGGGCAACGCTCTATCCAGCTGAGCTATGGGTGCGTGTCGCTGGTGCGAAGCGCCGCTTAGCAAAGCATATCCTCCGGCGCCAGCACCAAATCACGGCACGAGCCTCTATTTCGCGGCTTTCGCCATCGGCTGGAACATGCCGAGGCCGCAACTTGCGCCCGGATTGAGGTTCGGCGAATTGTAAAGCACGGTGATGATGTCCACCGAACAAAGCTGCGACAGGCTGGTCTTGTAGAGGAAGCGCCTTTCCGATCCCAGCCCCGGACAGCTGTTCGGCAGGGTGTTTCGATAGACTTTGTTGCCGTTCATGATGAAATCGATGGTCCGGTTGTCGCGAACCTCCGTGCTGCGGATCGATTGCAAGTTCACGCAACTCACGGGCTTGCCGGACGGCACGAGATTGTCGGCCTTCGATTTGGCCATGGCGGCCGGGGCCGTGCAGGCGAGCGCCAGTGCGAGCGCAAAGCCCGTTGCAGGCGTGGAGAAGGGCGAAGTCATGCGTGTCTCTCCTCACATTGTAAGTCATGGCCACAGGAATCGACCATTTCGCGGCTGTTTACCACAGTCTGGCTGAACGGCATGATAATGGGAAAGGTTTCACCCTGCCGAAGCGGCAGCGGTTGCTTTTTGCGGAGGAGGGGGAGTCTTCGGCTTATAGCGGCAAAGATCCACCACGATGCAGCGCCAGCATTCAGGACGGCGGGCCTTGCAGACATAGCGGCCGTGCAGGATCAGCCAATGGTGCGCGTCGCGGCGGAACGGGCCGGGGACGCGCTTTTCCAGCTTCTGCTCGACGGCCAGCGGCGTCCTTCCGGGTGCGAGGCCGGTGCGATTGCCCACCCGGAAGATATGGGTGTCGACGGCGAAGGTTTCCTGTCCGAAGGCGGTGTTCATCACCACATTGGCCGTCTTGCGCCCGACGCCGGGCAAGGTCGTCAGCACATCCCTGTCCTGCGGCACCTTGCCGTCGAAGTCGCGGACCAATATCTCCGACAGGGCAATCACATTCTTCGCCTTGGCGTTATAGAGGCCGATCGTCTTGATATGCGCCTTCAGCCCTTCCTCGCCCAGCGCCACCATCTGCGCAGGCGTTTCGACCTCGCGGAAGAGAGCGCGCGTGGCCTTGTTCACGCCGATGTCGGTCGCCTGGGCGGAGAGCACGACCGCGACGAGAAGCTGATAATCATTGCCATATTCCAGTTCCGTCCGGGGCGCGGGATTCGCCTCGGCCAGACGGCTGAAAAAGTCGAATATCTGATCCCGGTTCATCTGAACGTCAAAGGCCCAGAACGCCCTTCATGTCGTAGCGCCCGGCGGGTTGCCCAAGCAGCCAGCTTGCGCCCCTGACCGCGCCGCGCGCGAAGATGACGCGGCTTTCGGCGCGGTGGCCAAGTTCGATCCGTTCCCCTTCGGTTGCGAAGATCACCTGATGATCGCCCGCAACCGATCCTCCCCGCAGAGCGGCGAAACCGATTGCACCCTGGACACGCGCGCCCGTGATGCCGTCGCGGCCGCGCGCGCTATGGTCAGCCAGCGATATTCCCCGTCCGCGCGCGGCGGCTTCGCCCAGCAGCAGCGCCGTGCCGGAAGGTGCGTCCACCTTGTGGCGATGGTGCATCTCGACAATCTCGATATCCCAATCGTCGCCCAGCCGCGCCGCAGCCTGCTCCACAAGGGCGGAAAGGATGTTGACGCCGAGCGAAGTGTTTCCTGTCTGGAGAACCGCGATCGACTTAGCGGCTTTGTCGATCAGGGCGTGATGCTGTGTTTCCAATCCCGTTGTGCCCACCAGCACCGGCTTGCCCGCCTGAATGCAGGCGTCGAGATGGGCGGCCAGGGCGGCCGGAACCGAAAAGTCGATCAGCACGTCGCTGCGCCGCGCCAGTTCGACAGGATCGGAGGTGATCACGATGCCGGGCGCGACTTCGCCGCTGCCGGGCCGATCGGTGCCCCCGCTGATGTCCAGCCCCGCGTCCAGCGCGACCTGTGCGATCGCCCGGCCCATGCGGCCCGCTGCCCCGAAAATGCCAATCTTCGCCATGTTTCAATTGCTGCCCGTGATGATCTTGACCGTCCGATGCCAGACCCGGCATGCTTTGTCATCTGCAAGCTGGCTTCGCGTCCGCAGGACAATCGGGCGCGCATGAGGAACGCCATGGATGATATTCGCAACATCGTGATCCTGACCGGCGCAGGCATCTCCGCCGAGAGTGGGCTTGCGACCTTCCGGGGGCCTGACGGCTTGTGGGAAGGGCATCGCGTTGAAGATGTGTGCACGCCAGAGGCACTGGCGCGCAATGCCGCGCTGGTGCACCGCTTCTATGATGAGCGGCGCGCCAAGCTGGAGGAGGTAGCCCCCAATGCTGCGCATGAGGCGCTGGCGGCATTGGACCGGCAGTGGCCGGGCGAGTTGCTGATCGTGACGCAGAATGTCGATGATCTGCACGAGCGGGCGGGTGCGAGGCGGGTCATTCACATGCATGGCGAACTGCGATCGGCCCTTTGCGCCCACTGCGGGAAAGCAACCGGCTGGCCGGGCCCGTTGCCGCCAGGAACGCGATGCGAGGGATGTGGTGAGCCAAGTCTGAGGCCTGACATCGTCTTTTTCGGTGAAATGCCTTACCAGATGGATGCCATTGATGATGCGCTGGGCCGGGCCGACCTGTTCCTGTCCATCGGTACATCGGGCGCGGTATATCCCGCCGCCGGATTTGTGCAGACCGCTCGCCACTATGGCGCCCGGACGATCGAGCTTAATCTGGAGCCGTCGGCGGGCAGCTTTTACTTTCATGAAAGCCGGATCGGGAAGGCCAGCGAACTGGTCCCGGAATTCGTTCGCGGCTTGCTGAGCTAAGCTTTATCCCGTTCGGGCCAACAAGGCCCTAGGCAGGGGTGGGCGCGGGCTTCGCCTGTTCAGGCTCGTCCCGATAGAGCAGCATCACTGATCCATCTTCTCCATCCACCACGCGCACGGGAAGCCTTCCTTGCATCTGGGCGAGGAAGCCGTGGCTGTCGTTCGTGCGGAAATGGCCACTGATACGCAGCGAAGAGGCGCGCATATCGCCAATCAGGATCGGCGCGACGCGGTAGCGATTAAACTCTCCCGCGGCTTGTTCGACCGTTTCGCCGTTAAGGACGATCATCCCATGACGCCAGGCGGTGCGCTGCGAGATCATGTCCGGGTCAAGCCGCGTCAGCACGATGTTGCGCGGCTGGAGGACGGCGCCGTTCCCGGCCGCGACGCGCTGAGCCGCCTTGTCGCCGCAGCGGACGGTAATCGCGCCGCGCGTGACGGTCAGTTCGATAAGCGATGGCCGCAGCCGGACGTTGAACACCGTTCCGACAGCGCGGACGACCGCCGAACGGGCTTCGACCTCAAAAGGGCGGTCCTTGTCATGCGCCACCTGGAAAGACGCTTCGCCCTTGATCAGCCGGACCTTGCGGCCATTGTCCGTGTAGCGCACCTCGGCTTCGCTGTCGCTGTTGAGATGGAGCGCCGATCCGTCGCTGAGGGCGACATTCCGAATCTCGCCCACTGCGGTCTTGTACCGGTCGACATCATTGAAGGTGCGCAGCGTCACGATCGCGGCGATGATGAAAAGCGTTACGGCCAGTGCCGCCGCGATGATGATATTGCGGGAAAGCCGCCGCTGCTGCTCCTCGCTGACCATTTCGGTCAATGGAGGCAGTTGAACGTCCGCTGCGGCGCATTTCAGCCTTTCCGCCGCTTCCCAGGCAGCCTCTGCCTGGGCGAACGCTACGGCGTGGCGCGGATCGGCTTCGACCCAGGCATAGAGTTCGGCTTCGTTCTGCGGAGTGGGATCGCTGCTGAGCTTAGCCAGCAGGCGCGCGGCTTCCGCTTCGATCGCTGTCCTGCTTCCGCAGCTTGAACCTGGTCCCGACGCCTGCACGCTCGAAATCCGTTTCCTCACGTTCCGCCCAGGCCCGCATAACTATCCCGATTGCTTTGGCCAGATGTTTTTCAACTGTAGAAACGGACAGGGACATCTCCGCCGCTATTTCCAGCATCGATCTTTCGTGGATACGGCGGAGGATGAAGACCCTGCGGCACTGCGGCGGAAGCGAGTCGACAATGGCTTCGACCTGGCGCAGCGCTTCGCGGGCGTGAAGCTGCGCTTCGACATTATTGTCGCCCTGCAACAGTTCCAGGTCGGCGATCGTTTCGAAGCTGACCACCTTGTTCCGGCGGGCGGCGTCGATCACCAGGTTGCGCGCTATCGTAAAAAGATAGGCGCGCCCTGTGGTGACATTTTCCCAGTTTTCCGTGGCATAGGCGCGGGTCAATACCTCCGCGACCATGTCATCGAGTTCGTGGGTAGAGGGAAGTATCCGCCTCAACCGTCCTCTAAGGGCGGCCTCCTGCGGTAGGATGACAGTCTTGAACCAGTCCAGTTTGGCGCGAACATGATGCACGTTGACCCCCTTGATGTCAGCCGCGCCTCTCCCGTTTTCATATGTTTGTCATAGTACAATCATGCCTGCATGGACCTGTCCAGCGCTGGAAGGTGAATAAGGACTAACCAGCGAAAAAAACTTTGCACTGTTGCAGAAAAACTGTGGATGAATGCGCGCCTCAATCCGGTGGAAGCTCGGGAATGGAGCGATCGGGCTGATCGTAATCAGGCCGGTTCGGGACAAAACCGGGCGGTTCGCCGCCGGGAGTCTCATCCGGCGTTGACGGCGGCGGCGCTTCGGGGGGCGATTGCGGCTCGATCGTATCCGGCGGGGGAATGTCGATCGGTTCCGGCGTGGGCTGAGTGGCCATCTGTCTCTCCTTCGGGATGGCTACGCGCGGGCCGCGGGCGGGTTCCCCGCCACTTATCCACAATTGCTTGCCTCGCCGGATGCTTTTCTCTATGCCGCGCCGACCGGCGGCCGATGCGGGCGTGGCGAAACTGGTAGACGCGCCAGATTTAGGTTCTGGTATCGCAAGATGTGGGGGTTCGAGTCCCTTCGCCCGCACCAGAGCGCCAGGCCTTGCGTCATAGCAGGCGCCATCTGAATTCAGCTGAAGAAAGCGTTTGAGAGAAGAGATGCAGACTGTCGAGACGTTGAACGAAGGCCTGAAGCGCGCCTACACCGTGACCATCACGTCGAAGGACATCGACGCCCGCGTCGAAAAGGAAGTCGCCGCCATCGCGCCGCAGGTCCGCATGCCCGGCTTCCGCCCCGGCAAGGTGCCCGCCAACCTCGTCAAGAAGATGCACGGCGAATCGCTCCAGCGCGACGCTCTCAACAGTTCGATCCAGGACAGCATCCAGAAGCTGATCGCCGACAACAAGCTGCGCCCGGCCATGCAGCCGTCGGTCGAGCTGGACGAAGGCTTCGAGTTCGGCAAGGACGCAGAGGTGAAGGTCGCGCTGGAAGTGCTGCCGGAAATCGCGGCGCCCAGCATCGAAGGCTTGAAGCTGGAACGGCTGACCGTCGAAGTGGCCGACGCTCAGGTCGATGAAGCCGCTGGCCGTATCGCCAGCCAGCAGGGCGCGCTGGAAGAATATCCTGCCTCGCACAAGGCGAAGGACGGCGACACGCTGACCATCGATTTCGTCGGCAAGATCGACGGCGAAGCCTTTGAAGGCGGTTCGGCCGAGGATGTGAAGCTCAAGATCGGTTCGGGTCAGTTCATCCCCGGTTTTGAGGAGCAGCTGACCGGCGTCAAGAAGGGCGATGAGAAGACGATCACCGTCACCTTCCCCGAAGATTATGGCGCGGCGCATCTTGCTGGCAAGGCCGCGACCTTCGACGTCACCGTCAAGGCCATACTGGACGCGGACAAGCCCAAGCTGGACGATGATTTCGCCAAGTCGCTTGGCCTTGAAGGTCTGGACAAGCTCAAGGAACTGCTGAAGGGGCAGATTGAGCAGGAACATAACGGCCTCACGCGCACCTATATGAAGCGCAAGCTGCTCGACCAGCTGGCTGCTGCTCATGATTTCGACGTGCCGCCGAGCATGGTCGAGGCCGAATTCAACCAGATCTGGGCGCAGCTTCAGCATGAAGCCAGCCATGAGGAAGATCCCGAAGCGGCCATCAAGGAGATGGAAGCGGAGAAGGAGGACTATCGCGCCATCGCCGTGCGCCGCGTCCGCCTGGGCCTGCTGCTTTCGGAAATCGGTCAGGCGAACGGCGTTACCGTTTCCGATCAGGAAATGAACCGCCTCATCATGCAGGCGGCGCAGCAGTACAGCCCGCAGGACCGCGAGCGGTTCGTCCAATATGTCCGTCAGGACCCGATGGCCGCCGCTCAGTTGCGTGCGCCCCTCTATGAGGACAAGGTCGTCGACTTCCTGTTCGAAAAGGCGGAGATCACTGACCGCGCTGTCAGCCGCGAAGAGCTGGAAGCCGCGATTGAGGCGGAAGATGGCGATCTGAAACCGCATGTCCACGGCCCCGGCTGCGGCCATGACCACGATCATGAGGAAAAGCCGAAGAAGAAGGCTGCTCCCAAGAAGAAGGCGGCTGAGGCTGAGGAAGCGCCTGCTGCTGAGGCTGCGGCGGAAACCCCTGCCAAGAAGGCTCCGGCGAAGAAGGCTGCTGCCAAGAAGGACGAAGCCGTGGCCGAAGATGCCGCTGCGGAGGATAAGCCCAAAGCCCGGAAGGCCCCTGCCAAGAAGGCTGCCGCCAAGGCTGAATAAGGCTGTCATTGCCTGAATGACGGGCGCCCGGCTTCGATGGAAGCGCGGGCGCTTTTCATTTTTGCCGTGCCATGGCAGACGAAATGTTAATCAGGCCCGTTCATGTGGTCTGGGGAGCGCCGCTGGGGGTATCGTGCTCTTAGCGAGGCTGGAGCCAGGATCAGGGCCCTGCCCGCAGGAGCGCCAGGTCGATTGAGGGCGCCGTTGGGGCGAGAGAGTTGGGTGATGAAGGAATTTCCGGCAGTGGCAGGCGCGCAGGGGACGGAAGGTCCGCGCATTGCCGTCATCCTGCCCTGCTATAATGAGGCAGGAGCGATCGTGCGGACGGTCGAGGATTTCCGCCGCGCCTTTCCCGCCGCCGATGTCTATGTTTTCGACAATAACAGCAGCGACGGCAGCCGCGAACTGGCCGCAGGAGCGGGTGCGATCGTCCGCCGCGTATCGCAGCAGGGGAAAGGGCACGTCGTCCGCCGTATGTTTGCGGATGTGGATGCCGACATCTATGTCATGGCGGATGGCGACGCGACCTATGAAGCCGCCGCCGCGCCGCGCATGGTGGCCGCTATGCTGGAGGATAATCTGGACATGGTGGTCGGCGCCCGCAAGAGCGAGGTGGAGGAAGCCTACCGGCGCGGGCATCGCTTCGGCAATTGGGCGCTGACCAGCCTGTTGAAGCAACTGTTCGGCCGCAGCTTCACCGATATCCTTTCCGGCTATCGCGTCTTTTCCCGCCGCTTCGTGAAAAGCTTTCCGGTGCTGTCGGCGGGTTTCGAGATCGAAACGGAGATCAGCGTCCATGCGCTGGAGCTGTCCATGCCGGTCGCCGAGGTCATGACGGTCTATGGCGCGCGCCCTGAGGGCTCCGTCAGCAAGCTCAGCACTTATCGGGACGGCTGGCGAATCCTGCGGACCATCATCACCCTCTACCGCATCGAGCGGCCCGTCCTGTTCTTCGGGATCATAGCGGCGCTGCTCGCGGCGATGAGCCTTGCCCTGGCGGCGCCGCTCATCCTCACCTATATGGAAACGGGCCTGGTCCCCAGATTTCCCACGGCGATCCTGGTGACTGGCCTCATGATCCTGGCGACCCTGTCGGCGATGTGCGGCCTTATCCTCGATACCGTGGTTCGCGGGCGGCGGGAGGTGCGGCGGCTTGCCTATCTGGGTTTCCGCGCGCCGTCCGATTTCGCCCGCCGCGACTGAAGCCGCCGCCTGTTCACGCGACCCCTTGAACCGCCCGGCTTTTGTGCCGATGTAGTGTTCGGGCAAAAGCACCTTAGCTGAAAGAGCAAAATGACCGATATCATGTCTGATCCCATGGCCGCGCTGGTCCCCATCGTCATCGAGCAGTCGAATCGGGGGGAACGCAGCTTCGACATCTATTCGCGCCTGCTGCGTGAGCGGATCATCTTCGTGACCGGCCAGGTTGAGGATCATATGGCGTCGCTGATCGTCGCCCAGCTGCTGTTCCTTGAGTCGGAAAATCCGAAGAAGGATATCTGGATGTACATCAACTCGCCTGGCGGGGTCGTGACGTCCGGCATGGCGATTCACGACACCATGAAATATATCCGCCCGCAGGTGGGCACCGTTTGCATAGGGCAGGCGGCGTCGATGGGCAGCTTCCTTCTGGCGGCTGGCGAACCGGGCAAGCGCATCGCGCTGTCCAACGCCCGCATCATGATCCACCAGCCTTCGGGCGGTGCGCAGGGCATGGCGAGCGACATCGAAATCCAGGCGAAGGAAATCCTGCGCATCCGCCAGCGGCTGAATGCCCTCTATGCGACCTATACGGGCCGCCCGCTGGAGGAAATCGAGCGGGCGATGGACCGCGACACCTTCCTTGAGGCGGAGGAGGCGAAAGCCTTCGGCCTGGTGGACGAGGTATTCGACCGGCGGCCGGCATTGCCGGACACGACGGAAAGTTGACATGGATCTTAATCGCGCGCGCCGTTTTCTCCTATTGTGAAACCGGCGTGACGCGGTCTAGGATGATCCTAGGACCAGAACATCCCTCGCCCGGAGCGGTGGTCGCAAAGGGCAGGGAGGAAAGATTGGCGAATGACTAAGCTTACGGGCTCCGATTCCAAAAGCACGCTTTACTGCTCTTTCTGCGGCAAGTCGCAGCATGAGGTGCGGAAGCTGATCGCGGGGCCGACCGTGTTCATCTGCGATGAATGCGTGGAACTGTGCAACGACATCATCCGTGAGGAGACCAAGGGCGGTCTCGTCGGCAAGAAGGATGGCGGCGTACCCACTCCGCAGGAAATCTGCGATGTGCTGGACGATTATGTGATCGGCCAGAACCGGGCGAAGCGTGTCCTGTCCGTTGCCGTGCACAACCATTACAAGCGCCTCAACCACGGCACCAAGCCGGGCGAGGTTGAACTGGCCAAGTCCAACATCCTGCTTGTCGGGCCGACCGGCTGCGGCAAGACGCTGCTGGCGCAGACGCTGGCGAAGACGTTCGACGTGCCTTTCACCATGGCCGATGCGACGACGCTGACCGAAGCGGGTTATGTCGGTGAGGACGTGGAGAACATCATCCTCAAGCTGCTCCAGGCGTCCGACTATAATGTCGAGAAGGCGCAGCGGGGCATCGTCTATATCGACGAGATCGACAAGATCAGCCGTAAGGCGGAAAACCCCTCGATCACGCGCGATGTGTCGGGTGAAGGCGTGCAGCAGGCGCTGCTCAAGCTGATGGAGGGGACGACCGCGTCGGTTCCTCCGCAGGGTGGACGCAAGCATCCGCAGCAAGAGTTCCTGCAAGTCGATACGACCAACATCCTCTTCATCTGCGGCGGCGCTTTCGCGGGTCTGGAAAAGATCATCGGCGACCGTCTGGAAGCCAAGTCGATCGGCTTCGGCGCCCATGTCGCCGCGCCGGAGGAGCGGAAGACGGGCGAACTGCTGCGTCAGAGCGAGCCGGAAGACCTGTTGAAATTCGGCCTGATCCCCGAATTCGTCGGCCGTCTGCCGGTGATCGCGACACTGGAGGATCTGGACGTGGCCGCTCTGGTCAAGATCCTGGTCGAACCGAAGAACGCGCTGGTGAAGCAATATGCCAAGCTGTTCGACATGGAAAATGTCGAACTTAGCTTCACGGATGATGCCCTGACCGCGATCGCGAAGAAAGCCATCGAGCGCAAGACCGGCGCGCGTGGGCTTCGGTCGATCCTCGAATCGATCCTGCTCGACACGATGTTTGACCTGCCGTCCATGGAAGGCGTGGGCGAGGTCGTTGTGGACAAGGATGTCGTCGCCGGGACCAAGGAACCGATCCGGGTATTCAGCGAAAAGGACAAGCGCGCCGAAGACGCGGCTTGAGGAGACTCGCTGCTATGAAAGGCTCGCCGGGTAACTGCGGCGGGCCTTTTTTGATGGAGCGAGGCAGGGCGTTATGATCTAGCTTTGGATTGTAGCTGTTGGCTAATCGCAAAGGTTAAGATGCTTGTGCTAAATGCATATATGTAAGTGATGGCAGGAACCGGCCATTTATTGCCCTTCCCGGCCCTGCTGCCGCCTACCGCTAACGGACTTTCCCGAAAGAAGTCAGCTAGCGTTATCCTGCCATCTGTGGCAGGATTGAACCATGTGGAGCCTCACTCAGAAAGTCACTTTCGACCCAAGAAGCGGTAGGCCCGAAGCTCCTATGTATTGGCGGTTGACCACTTTCTGCGTGATCGCCGCTTGGGTCTTCGCGATCATTTTAACCAGCTACACTGCACTCGCCACCCGAGACGGCGCACCTGCGTTGGCTTTGATTTGCGCGACAATCGCCGTTGCGTTCTTGTGATTGTCTACCTACGCAAAGTTCAAATACAGAGACAACAGCGGGAATTTGAGCGCTTGGTCGCTGAGTACGAAAAAGCGGTTTCGCAGCCTACATTTTGAAGACGGTTAGCGTCTGACAACTGAATAATGGGCCTGGAATCTGGCTGTTGCGTTTCCACCCATCTTTGTCGTCCCCGCGCAGGCGCGGACCCATGTCGCTTTCGGCAATCCAGTCGCATGCGCGGGGAGGACGAGATTTTGAACCGGTAGCGCCTGCTATCCGAACATGGTTACTCCGCACATCACTTCAAACAGCTATCCAGCCCATCCCGCTGCACCACACCGATGCGGCTGATGATGCTATTTCCGTAGCGGCGGGTAAAACCGCGCGGAGCGATGGCGGCGCGCTTCTTGGGAAGCGGAAGGATGGCGGCGATGCGGGCTGCTTCCGCGCGGGTGAGCTTGCCTGCGCCGTGGTGGAAATAGCGCATCGCTCCGGCCTGAACGCCATAGGTGCCGATGCCGGTTTCGGCGACATTGAGGTAGACTTCCATGATCCGCCGCTTGCCCCAGATGGCTTCGATCAACATGGTGAACCATGCTTCGAACCCCTTGCGGATGAAGCCGCCGCCCTGGAATAGGAACACGTTCTTCGCGGTCTGCTGGCTGATCGTAGATCCACCGCGTATGCGTCCGCCGCTGGCGTTGTGGCGCATCGCCTGCGCGATGGCGACGGCGTCGAAGCCATGATGGCTGCAAAAGCGGCTGTCCTCTGCCGCTATTGCGGCTCGCGGCATGTCGGGGTCGATCTCATCCAGGCTCATCCAGTCCTTGGTGATGCCATTGGGGTCCAGCAGCATGGTCAGCGTGACAGGCGGCGGCACGAAGCGATAGATGAGGACGAGCAGCAGCGAGAAAAGGACGAACGCGCCCAGTATCTTCAGGGGGATGCGAACCCAGCGGAAGGAGCGGCGGGGAGCGGCGGAACGAGCGGTCATGCGTCTGTGGTAGCGCGATCCTCACGCTGTTCAAGCTATCCTGCGTTCCGAGGGGTTGATCGACAAGGGCCGTTCTTTCCCTGACATAGACAAGGCCCCGGATCGCTCCGGGGCCTGCCTTTTCTGCTTCGTCTGTGGCCGTCAGGCGAGGGCGAGCCTCATCTTGCCCAGCCGGTCGCCCGCGATCCGCATCATCGCCTTTTGCAGCTTTTCGAAAGCGCGAACCTCGATCTGGCGAACCCGCTCGCGGGATACGCCATAGACCTGGCTCAGCTCCTCCAGCGTCTTGGGCTCCTCGGCGAGGCGGCGTTCAGCAAGGATGTGCTTTTCGCGATCGTTGAGATCATCCATCGCCTCGACCAGCATGTCGTGGCGCAGGGTCTTTTCCTGCTCGTCCGCGACGCGCTCATCCTGCAACGGATCGGTATCCGCCAGCCAATCCTGCCACTGGCCCTCGCCATCCTCGCGCATCGGTACGTTGAGCGAGGTATCCCCGCCCATCGCCATGCGGCGATTCATGGAGATCACATCCTCTTCGGTCACGCCGAGGTCGGTGGCGATCTTCTTGACGTCGTCGGGGTGAAGGTCGCCATCCTCGAACGCTTCGATATTGTTCTTCATCCGGCGAAGGTTGAAGAACAGCTTCTTCTGCGCCGCGGTGGTGCCCATCTTCACGAGGCTCCAGCTGCGGAGGATGAATTCCTGGATCGATGCGCGAATCCACCACATGGCATAAGTCGCCAGGCGGAAGCCGCGATCCGGCTCGAACTTCTTCACCCCTTGCATCAGGCCGATATTGCCTTCGCTGATCAGCTCGCTGACCGGCAGGCCGTAGCCGCGATAGCCCATGGCGATCTTGGCCACGAGGCGCAGGTGCGACGTCACGAGCTGCGCCGCCGCCTCAGGATCCTGATGTTCGGCATAACGCTTGGCGAGCATATATTCCTGCTCGGGCGTTAGGATCGGAAATTTGCGGATTTCCGAAAGATAGCGGTTGAGGCTGGCTTCACCGCCCAGCGCTGGAACCGCGGGGACATTGCTTTTATCAGCCATGTCGCTTCACCTTTCCCTTTCATGCGCGGTGGGACCCGTGAGTGGCATCCTGAGCACCGTCGCAAACTTGTCTAAACCTATACGTGGATCTGCCTTAACAGTTCCTGCATGTCGGTGGGCAGTGCACTGTCGAAGCTGAGTTTTTCCTCGGTCACCGGATGTATGAACCCCAGCCTTTTCGCGTGCAATGCCTGCCTTTTGAAACCCAGCGTTTCCAGTATTGATTTGAAACCTTTTCTGTCTCTACCGTAAACCGGGTCCCCGATCAAGGGGTGACCCAGATGCGCCATATGCACGCGCACCTGGTGGGTGCGGCCGGTTTCCAGCCTGCACTCCACCAGAGCCGCGCCGCGAAGCCGTTCGACCACGCGATAATGGGTTACGGCATGCTTGCCGCGTCCCTCGCGATGGACGGCCATTTTCTTCCGGTCGCTATCGGACCGGCCGATCCAGGTATCCACCGTGCCCGCCGCCGTTTGCGGTATGCCGTAGACGATCGCCGCATAGAGGCGGTCGATGCTATGGTCCTTGAACTGCTGCGCCAAGCCTTCATGCGCCTTGTCGGACTTGGCAACGACGAGGAGGCCGGAAGTATCCTTGTCGATGCGATGAACGATCCCCGGCCGCGCCACGCCGCCAATGCCCGACAACTGTCCCCGGCAATGGTGGAGGAGAGCGTTCACCAGAGTGCCGTCCAGATTGCCCGCAGCCGGGTGAACGACCAAGCCCGCGGGCTTATCGATCACGATCAGGTCCGCATCCTCATGCACGATGGAAAGAGGAATGTCCTGCGCCACGGCCTCCGCTTCGACGGGCGCGGGAAGGGTGATGGCGAAGGCCTGCCCGGCCGCGACCTTCAGCGAGGGGTTGAGGGACCGGCCGCCAGCGGTGACCTGTCCTTCCACGATCAATGCCTTGAGGCGCTCACGGGAGAGGCCGGGCAGCAGATCGGCCAGCGCCTTGTCGAGCCGCAAACCCTGCTGCGCTTCGCCGATCACCGCTTCAATGATGGAAACCCCCGAACCCATTGGTTAAGAATGTAGGAATGACGCTGTGTATTTCAAGGTCGTTGCTGGGCCGCATCGTCTCTCTGGCGGCGGCTGAGAAGGACGAGATTTGCGGCCTGTTGCTGGGGGGGGCGGGGCGGATTTCGGCGATACGGACCGCCGCCAATGTCGCCGCCGATCCGGCGATCCATTTCGAAATCGACCCGGCGGTTTTGATTGCCGCGCATCGTGAGGCGCGCGCGGGCGGCCCGGCTGTGATCGGACATTACCATTCCCACCCTAGCGGTTATCCGCTTCCATCGGCGACGGACATGGCGAGCGCCGTGCCGGATGGAAGCTATTGGATGATCGTCGCCGCGGGGGGCGCGCGCTTGTGGCGGGCGGAGCCGGGAGAGGCGGGCGGCGTACGGTTCGCGGCGGCCGCGCTCGATATCATGTGAGCGAAAGACGGCGGGCCGGGGTTGCATCGCGGGGCGGGGCAGCGCATTAGCCTTTCATTCCCTTCCTTCCATTCACTTCCCGGCGGCAGCGACCTTCATGACCAATCCGAGTGACAGCATCGAATTTGCCAGCCTGCTCTGTTCGCGCCTCTGCCATGACCTGTTGAGCCCGGTGGGCGCGCTCAACAACGGGCTGGAGTTGATGGCGGATGAAACCGACCCGGAAATGCGTCAGCGCTGCCTGGAATTGCTGGGCGATAGTGCGCGGACATCGGCCAACAAGCTGAAATTTTTCCGCCTGGCGTTCGGATCGGCGGGCGGTTTTGGCGACGCGGTGCCGACGCATGAGGCGCGTGTCGCGATAGAGGGCATGTTCGCGGCGTCCGGCCGGGTGAAGATAGGCTGGCTGGTGGACGAGGAGATGCTCGACAAGCTGCCGGTCAAGGTGCTGCTGAACCTGGCGCTGATCGCGGGCGATGCGCTGGTGCGCGGCGGGCAGCTCGACATCGGCGCAGAGAGGCGGCCGGGCGTGACGGAGATTGTCGTCCGTGCGGAAGGGCCCAAGCTGGTGCTCGATCCTGATCTGCGGTCTGCGCTGGCGGGGACCCTGCCGCCGGAGGGGCTGGCGTCGCGGACGTCGGCGGCCTGGATGGTGCGGGCGCTGGTGACGCAGGCGGGGGGCGAGATCGCGCTGTCGCCAGCGGGCGAGCCTGTGCTGCTGTTCGGAGCGTCGATCCCGGATCAGGGGTGACAGGGGCCGCCTGGCTCCCGGCTTTTTGGGTTACATAAGTGACACGACAGACCCGCGGAAAAGCGCGGGTTTTGGCGATTTTTCCTATTTTAAAGAGCCGGGGGGCGGAATAGCCTGACTCCGGGGAATAGGACAGCGTAAATTTTCGGCTGCTTTGGCTGGGGTGTAATCGTGACTGGGGTTGCGCATTTCCCCTCCACCGCCTTTGGCGGCCCCCCTCCCCATCCTGATGGGAAGGATAAAAAAGGGCCCGGCTGCTGGGGCGGCCGGGCCCTTTTTGCTGGCAGTCCTGATGAAATCAGGCGCTGTAATACATATCGAATTCGACCGGTGAGGGAGCCATTTCCCAGCGGTAGACTTCGGGCCACTTGAGTTCGAGATAGGCTTCGATCTGGTCCTTGGTGAACACGTCGCCCTTGAGCAGGAAGTCGTGGTCGGCGGCCAGCGAGTCGAGCGCTTCACGCAGCGAGCCGCAAACGGTCGGGACCTGGCTCAGTTCTTCGGGCGGCAGGTCGTAGAGATTCTTGTCCATCGCGGAACCCGGATGAATCTTGTTCTCAATGCCGTCGAGGCCGGCCATGAGCAGGGCGGCGTAGCAGAGATAGGGGTTGGCCATCGCGTCGGGGAAGCGGAATTCGACCCGCTTCGCCTTGGCGCCAGCGCCGTAGGGAATACGGCAGGAAGCCGAACGGTTGCGCGCCGAATAGGCCAGCAGAACGGGGGCCTCGAAGCCCGGCACCAGACGCTTGTAGCTGTTGGTGGTAGGGTTGGTGAAGGCGTTCAGGGCCTTGGCATGCTTGATGACGCCGCCGATGAAATAGAGGCACATATCCGACAGGCCGGCATAGCCTTCGCCCGCGAAGAGGGGCTTGCCGCCGTCCCAGATGGACATATGGGTGTGCATGCCCGAACCATTGTCCTGCGCGATCGGCTTGGGCATGAAGGTCGCGGTCTTGCCATAGGCCTGGGCGACCATCTGAACCACATACTTATAGATCTGCATGCGGTCGGCGGTCTGGACCAGCGTGCCGAAGGTCAGGCCGAGTTCGTGCTGGGCAGCGGCCACTTCATGGTGGTGCTTGTCGCAGGGCAGGCCCATTTCGAGCATGGTGGTGACCATTTCGGCGCGGATGTCGGTGGCCGGGTCGACCGGAGCGACCGGGAAATAGCCGCCCTTGGCGCGCGGACGGTGGGCGAGGTTGCCGCCTTCATATTCGCGGCCGGTGTTGGTCGGCAGTTCGATATCGTCGATCTTGTAGAAGGACTCGTTATAGTCCGAATTGAACCGGACATCGTCGAACATGAAGAATTCGGCTTCCGGCCCGACATAGACGGTGTCGCCGAAACCGGCCGACTTGACGAAGGATTCGGCGCGCTTCGCGGTCGAGCGCGGATCGCGGGCATAGAGTTCGCCGGTGTCCGGCTCAACGATGTCGCAGAAGAGGATCAGCATCGGGGTGGCGCTGAACGGATCGACATAGACGGCGTCGAGGTCGGGCTTGAGGATCATGTCCGATTCGTTGATCGCCTTCCAGCCTTCGATCGACGAACCGTCGAACATCAGGCCCTGCGTCAGCTCATCTTCGCCGAGAACGGACGCGACCATGGTCAGGTGCTGCCACTTGCCCTTGGGATCGGTGAAGCGCAGATCGACCCACTCGATCTCCTTGTCCTCAACCATCTTGAGGATGTCTTTTGGCGTGTTAGCCATGTGCAGTTTGCCCTTCTCTCTTGATACCCCCCCCGAAGGGGCAGTTGATGCATATGTCCGCACCGTCCGGTCAGGCGGCGCGGAAAAGTTCCGGAAAAGTCAGATGGCGTCGCTGTCGCGTTCGCCGGTGCGGATGCGCACGGCGCCTTCGATCGCGGTGATGAAGATCTTGCCATCGCCGATCCGGCCGGTCTGCGCGGCGGAGGAGATGGCTTCGACCACGCGGTCGGCCAGAGCGTCGTCCACCACCACTTCCAGCTTCACCTTGGGCAGGAAGTCGACGACATATTCAGCGCCGCGATAAAGCTCCGTATGACCCTTCTGCCGCCCGAAGCCCTTCGCTTCGGTCACGGTGATGCCGGACACGCCGACCTCATGCAGCGCTTCCTTCACTTCGTCGAGCTTGAACGGCTTGATGATCGCCTCGATCTTTTTCATCACTATATCCCAACCAAACGCGCGAATGGATGCGGTTGCCCGCTCGTTTCCGCCACCCCAGCGACGATCATCATGCCCCCGAGACACGCGTCGTCCCCTGAAACAATCAATTACCGTGCCAAATGGCGAATCGCCAGAACCCGCTTTCGGCGAAGCGGCAACCTTTGTCCATATTGCCCGGATTCCGGGCACTTTCGTCAAGCCCTGCCTGTTTTTTAGGCAGTGCTTGCGGTCAAAGCGCGTAGGGCGGCGCGTCCAGCCCGGCGGGGCTCCTGGTAAAGATCTCGCAGCCGGTTTCGGTGATGCCGATGCTATGTTCGAACTGTGCCGACAGGGTGCGGTCGCGCGTCACTGCGGTCCAACCATCCTCCAGCATCTTCACGCCGGGCTTGCCGATGTTGATCATCGGTTCGATGGTGAAGAACATGCCGGGCTTGAGTTCCGGGCCGGTGCCGGGCCGCCCGATATGGACCACCTCCGGGCTGTCGTGGAACACGCGGCCAAGGCCGTGGCCGCAAAAGTCGCGCACCACGCCATAGCGATGCTTTTCCGCATGGCGCTGAATCGCGTGGCCGATGTCGCCCAGATGGTTGCCGGGCTTCGCCTGCTCTATGCCCAGCATCAGGCATTCATAGGTGACCTCGACCAGGCGGCGCGCCTTGATGGAGGTTTCGCCCGCAATATACATGCGGCTGCTGTCGCCATGCCATCCGTCCACCAGGGGCGTGACGTCGATGTTCAATATGTCGCCTTCCCTGATCTTCTGATCGCCGGGAATGCCGTGGCAGATGACGTTGTTGAGCGAAATGCAGCAGCTATGCGTGTAGCCGCGATAGCCCAGCGTTGCGGGCACGCCGCCGCCGTCCAGCGTCATGCGGCGAACGATGTCGTCCAGTTCGCCCGTGGTGACGCCGGGCACGACATGCGGGACCAGCGCGTCCAATATTTCAGCGGCGAGGCGGCCCGCCTTGCGCATGCCGTCGAAACCGGCGGCGTCATAAAGCTTGATCGCGGTGGATCGGGAAATCGGCGCGTCGGCCGTCATCGTCATATATTCGGTCATGCTGCCGATTATAGGCAAGGACGCGCGATAATGCGAGTAGCGGTTCGATGGGTCCTAGGCAGGAAAGGCGGCGCGGGCTATTGCGGGGGCCATGACTGCCCCCGAACGCATCTGGACTGCCGCGCTGATCGTCATAGGCGATGAGATATTGTCGGGCCGAACGCAGGACCGGAACGTTTCCCAGATCGCGTCCTGGCTGAATGTGCAGGGCATCCGCCTGCGCGAGGTGCGTGTCATCGGCGATGATGACGAGGCGATCGTGGAGGCAGTGAACGCGTTGCGCGCCCGTTACGATTATCTGTTCACGACCGGCGGCATCGGCCCCACCCATGACGACATCACGGTGGACGCGATCGCCCGCGCGCTGGGCGTGGAGGTGGAGATCGACCCGCAGGCGCGCGCGATGCTGTCGGGCTATTATGAAACGCGGGGCGGCCTGACCGAAGCGCGGCTGCGCATGGCGCGGGTTCCGGCGGGCGCGAGCCTGATCGAAAACCGCATGTCGGGCGCGCCGGGCATCCGCCATGGCAATATCTTCATCATGGCGGGGGTGCCGCACATCACCGCCGGGATGCTGGACAGCCTGACCGGCACGCTGGAGGGCGGACGGCCGGTGCTGTCGGCGCAGATCGGCTGCTGGGTCGCCGAAAGCGAGATTGCCGACATATTGGCGGCGACCGAGCGGGCGCATGAAGGATGCCAGATCGGCAGCTATCCTTTCTTCCGCGAGGGGAAGACAGGCGCGAATTTCGTGGTCCGCTCCACCGATCCGCAGCTTCTGGAGCGCTGCGTCGCGGCGCTTTGCGAGGCGCTGGAGCAGGGCGGATGGCCGGTGGTTCCGGGCGGCATCTAAACTTCGCCGGAGGGCTTTTCCCTTAGGATACAGGCGGAAAGCGGCGGCGGGCGAGCGTCGATCCGCGCCCATATGTGCCGGGGGCGCGGCGGGCCGCGTTGATTTCGCGCGGCGTCCCGCATTATGCTGCGCTGCGTCACAGCCGGCTGGTTCCGGCACAGACACAGGGCTTCATCGCCGCAATCGACTTATTCCATGGCCGCATTGCCGCCTCCTGACTTTCAGGAGCCGGAATCGTGCGCCTTGAGCAGGCCGGACGGCGCGGAAGCGTTTGAGCAAGGAGAATTTCTGATGCGGATCGTTATGACGGGTTCCGGCTATGTGGGCCTGGTTTCCGGCGCGTGTCTCGCTGATTTTGGCCATGACGTGATCTGCGTCGACAAGGACGAGCGCAAGATCGCGCTGTTGCAGGATGGCGGCGTGCCGATCTACGAGCCGGGGCTGGCCGACCTGATCGCGCGCAACGTCAAGGGCGGGCGGCTGACCTTCACGACGGATCTGGCCGCGTCGGTCGCGCAGGCGGACGTGGTGTTCATCGCTGTGGGCACGCCCGCGCGCCGGGGCGATGGCCATGCGGACCTGAGCTATGTCTATGACGCCGCGCGGGAGATCGCTTCGGCGCTGACGGGCTTTACCGTGATCGTCACCAAATCGACGGTGCCGGTGGGCACGGGTGATGAGGTCGACCGGATCATCCGGGAAACGAACCCGGCCGCGCAGTTCGCCGTCGCATCCAACCCCGAATTCCTGCGCGAGGGCGCGGCGATCCAGGATTTCAAGCGCCCCGACCGCATCGTCATCGGGCTGGAGGATGAACGCGCGCGCCCGGTGATGGAGGAGGTCTACCGGCCGCTCTACCTCAATCAGGCGCCGATCCAGTTCACCGGGCGGCGGACGAGCGAGCTGATCAAATATGCCGCCAACGCATTCCTGGCGATGAAGATCACCTATATCAACGAGATGGCCGATCTGTGCGAGCAGGTGGGCGCCGACGTGCAGCAGGTGGCGCGGGGCATTGGCCTGGACAACCGTATCGGGTCCAAATTCCTGCATGCGGGGCCGGGCTATGGCGGGTCCTGCTTCCCCAAGGACACGCTGGCGCTGGTGAAGACGGCGGAGGATGCGGGCGCGCCCATCCGCCTGATCGAAACCACGGTCGCCATCAACGAAAGCCGCAAGCGGGCCATGGCGCGCAAGGTCGTGGCGGTGTGCAACGGGTCGGTGCGCGGCAAGACGATCGGCGTGCTGGGCCTGACCTTCAAGCCCAATACGGACGACATGCGCGACGCGCCGTCGCTGTCGATCATCCGCGCGCTTCAGGACGGGGGCGCCCAGGTGCGGGCCTATGATCCCGAAGGCATGGAGGCCGCGCAGCCGATGCTTCAGGATGTCACCTTCTGCGCCAACCCCTATGAGGCGGCGGAGGGAGCCGCGGCGGTCGTCATCGTGACCGAATGGGACGCCCTGCGCGCGCTGGACCTGCGCCGGTTGCGGGCGGTGATGGCGGGCGACGGGCTGGTCGACCTGCGCAACATCTACCGGCCCGACGTGGCCGAGGCGGCGGGCTTTTCCTATGTCAGCGTCGGACGCGGGGCGCTGCCCGAACCGGAGCTGCTGGTGCAAGCCGCGGAATAGTTCCCTGCGCGGCGAACGGGTCATCGCAAAATACGCACTTTTGCGACGACCCGTTCTTGACCGGAAGTTTTTGTTAATTCCCGTATAGGACCCTTAGGAGGTAATAAAACGGGGGTTGCACATCATGAATATCAGACTGACTGGCTCCATAGCTGGAGCCGGATTATCATTGCTATGCGTCGCTGCCGCAGGAGCGGCGACTTTGCTGAGCAGCGGTTCGACATCGACATCATCCACCAGCGGCGCGACAGTGCTGGCAAGCGGATCGACGGAGACGGGCACGGCGTCGGCGACAACTATGTCCGCGACATCATCCACTGCCACGATGACGTCGAGCTTCGCCGATTTCGACTTCGCCAATGGCACGAAGCTGCCGGACAAGGCGACGCTGTCGCTGGAGAATGCGACTTTCGCGCCGGGATCGGGGACCGCCTATGTTCCGGTGCGGCTGAACCAGCCGACGCCCAACACGGTGATCGCGCGGGTGATCACGGTGAACGGGTCGGGCGCCTTGCGCGCGCTGTCGGGCTATCATTACAAGACGGTGGATACGGTCGTGATCTTCCGCCCTGGCGACCCGCTGGTGCAGACGGTGGAGGTGCCGGTCATCAGCGCGGCGGAGGGGCAGCAGTTCCAGCTCAAGCTGCGGGAAGCGCCGTGGGGCGGATTGCAGGGGCAATCGGTAGCCACGATCACCGCCACAAGCGGCACGGCGGCGACGCAGAAGGCGGCGGGCACTTTCCGCCAGCCGCGCAGCTTTGCCGCGACGGGCACGCTCCAGTTCGAACTGGACAGGGACACGCACAAGCGGTCGCCGGATGGCGGCTGGAACCGCTGGGCCACGTCGCTGTCGCATGGCCGCACGCAGATCGCCAATGCCGAGACGGGGCTGTACCTCGATTCCAGCCTGTTCCCCGGTATCGAAGGGCCGGTTTACTGGAGCACGCAGGGGCTGGTGCTGCACAGCCAGAAGCTCAAGACGCCGATCCATTATGAAGGGCGCGACTGGCATTATGGCGCGTCGGTGCTGGACGGGCGCAATTTCCTGGCGTCGCAGATCGGCTATGGCCAATATGAGTGGGAGGCGAGGATGCCGTCGCGGCGCGGGTCGTGGCCTGCCTTCTGGCTGATTTCCACCAGCGGCTGGCCGCCGGAAATCGACATCTATGAAGGCTTTGGTTACCAGAACTACTGGGACTTCGACCGGCACGCCGCCCACACCATCCACGGCGGATCAAACGGGGCGCGCAGCTTCCAGCGCGGGGTGACGATCCAGACGGAGCAGGCCTATGGGCTGAAAGGCTATTCGCAGGGCTTCCACCGCTTTGCCGTGGACATCCAGCGGGACTATATCACCTGGTTCGTGGACGGGGTGGAGACATATCAGTCGGTCAATCCGTTCAAGGGGCATCGCTGGTATCCGATCATGAACGTGGCGGTGAAGACCAGCGGCGCCTATGATGATGGTTCGGGCGACATGATCATCAAGAGCTTCCGCATCTACAGCGCGCCATAATGGCTATGGGCGCCGCCCGACAGGGCATAGAGGCGCCCCCAGCTTTTGACCCACTGCCCGGCAATGTCCACGCGGCGCGCGCCGGGCAGGATCAAAGCCGCGAGGCCAAGCGTCCGCACCGTCAATATGGCGAGCGAGCGCGCCATGAGGGACGCGCGCCCGAACAGGCCCGGCCTTTGCTTCTGCCGGGCGAGCGTTTCGGTGAAGCCGATCCGCCACATGCGTTTCAGCACCCAGGACAGGCGCGCGCGTTCGGGCGGCACCCATTCGCTGACGCGGGCGTCAGGAGCCCAGCCGAACCGCGCCCCGGCGGCATGAAGCCGGGCGAGAAAATCCAGATCCTCCCCCCCGCTGCGGTTGAAGCGGGGATCGAACCAGGGCTGATCGGTCATGGTCAGCGCCTTGCGCGTGACCAGCAGATTGTTGCTGGCCCACAGCATGCCGGTCGCGCCCCATGCCCGCTGTTCGGGCCGGAAGACCAGCGTTTCGCGCGCCCAGCGTGGCGGCGATCCCCGGAAATGGAAATCGACAGGCCCGGCAACGACATCAGCGCCGATGCGCGCCTGACAGGAGAGCAGTTCATCCAGCCAGCCCGGCTGCGGCCATTCGTCATCGTCGATCATGGCGATGAAACGCATGGCCGGATCGGCCATGGCCGCCGCGCAGATGGCGTTGCGCACGGCGCACAGGCCCGGCTGCGGCACCGGAAGGAGGGTGAGGGGAAGCGGATAGCCCGCCTGGCGAAGCGCTTCCACGACGCCAGCGCCCTCCATCCTTGCGCCGTCATTGTCGGCCACCAGCAGCATGACGTCATCGCGGCGGACCAGCTTTGCGAGGCTGTCGAGCAGGTGGCGCAGTTCGGCGGGCCGCCGGAAGGTGGGGATGGCGATCCATATCGCCTTGCCGCCGGTCATGGCGCGGCGGCCTCCAGCGGAGAGGGTCGGCGCGCCCGGCCGCTTTGCAGCCATTTGATGAGCTGGTGCCCGCGCACCTCCACCAGCAGATAGCTGGCCCAGCAGAGCAGCCATGTGGCGGCCAGCATGCCAGCGACGAACAGCCAGTCCATGCCGTTGAGGCCATGGCGGTGCGCCGCCGTCATGGCGCGGGCGGCGACATCGCGCACCAGCGGGTGCCAGAGGTAGATGGAATAGCTGATCACCCCCAGATGGAAGCTGACCGGATTGGCCATGATCGCGCGTACCGCCGGTCCGTCATAATAGCAGCAGAGCACCAGCGCGGGCATCAGCAGCACGACGAGCAGGTCAGCGCCGGGCAGCAGCAGCGCCGCCGCGATCAGCCCGCAGATGATGGCGAAGCCGCCGGGGCGGTCCAGCATGCGCCTGCACCATGGACTGTCCGCGCAACGATATGTCAGCACGCCCAGCGAAAATCCGGCGAGGCAGCGCAGGAGCGGCAGGATGCTGCCGGGATCGATGACGTCCATCGGCCCGCTTGCCCCCAGCCCGGAGGAGGCGACCAGCAGCAACAGCCCCGCGCAGCCCGCCGCCTGCACCCAGGCCCAGCGGGAGAAGGCGAGCAGGCCGATGAGCGGATAGAGAAGATAGGCGGCCAGTTCGGTGCTGACCGACCAGCTATTGCCCGCAATCGGCTGCGTACCCCAGCCCCAGCTTTGCACCATGGCAAGGTTCGCGGCGGCGTTTACGGGCGTTAGCTCGATCGATTGGGTGCCCGAAAGGTTGAGCAGGATGCGCGCGGCGAAGACCAGCGTCACGACCATGTGCAGCGGCCATACGCGCGCCATGCGGTTGATCAGGAAATCGGCATAGCTTCGGGATCCCGGATGCTTCACCACCCGGTCATGATAGCCGAAGGAGATGACGAAGCCGCTCAGGACGAAGAACAGGTCCACCGCCAGATAGGCGCGCGAGAAGAGGGGAATGGCGAAGGCGGCGAAGGCGGGCTGATGCGGGATATGATAGAGCAGCACCGACACGGCGGCGACGCCGCGCAGGCCGGTGAGGGGCGCTATCCTCATGCGTTGTTCCCGCGGACGGGCGGGGCCGCGTCGAAGGCGGAGGCGATCGCGTCCCAGAAGGGCTTTCGCGCCATGTTGCCGTCCAAGGGCAGGCCACGGGAAAGCTGACCGTCCGGCCATTTATATTCAGGATATTTGGAGAGCCAGGAATCCTTGTCCGAAACGCCCCAGCAGAGCACCGACTGCATCGCCGGATTGTCGAGCGCGACGTCGAGGAACGCCTTGGCGAAGGAGGCGACTTCCCGGTCCCTTTTTTCCGGGCTGGGCGGTCCTCCACGGTCGGCGATGTCGAATTCGGTCACCGCCAGTTTGAGGCCATAGCCGCTAAGGGTGTGCAGGAAATCGGCGAACTGCCGCTGGTTGAACGGTTCCTTATAGGGTTTCAGATGACCCTGGATGCCGATGGCGTCGAGCGGCACGTTCCGGCTCATCAGGCGGTCGAGCAGTTTCAGCATCGCCGTGCGCCGCCGTTCGCAGCGCGGCGAGTCATGTTCCAGCCCGAAATCGGCGAGATATAATGTCGCGGCGGGATCGACTTCGCGGGCGCGGCGGAAGGCGAGGTCGATATATTGTTCGCCCATCGCCTTCATCCACAGGCTTTCCGCCCGCATGCCGTCGGCGCGGCCTTCGTTGGGTTCCAGCGTTTCGTTGACGACATCCCATTCGGTGATGCGCCCGGCATAGCGGCGCATGGCGGTGTCGATATAGCTGGTCATCAGCCGCCACTGATCCTTCGGGCCTGCCTGCATCACCGCAGGCTCCAGCCAGGGCGGATTGGCGGCGTACCAGACCAGCGTGTGGCCGCGCGCGCGCATGCCATGGGCCTGCGCGAAGTCGATGATCTGATCGGCGCCGCTGAAATCATATTGGCCGGGCTTTGGCTCCGTCGTGCCGCGCTTCAGCTCATATTCCTGCACCAATATGTTGCTTTCGCGGGCGACGGCGGTGCGATAGCCCTTGTCCTCGCGCAGCAGGCGCGACTTGACCGCCATGCCGAAATAGCGGCCCGACCGCCGGGCATGTTCAGCCAGGCTTTCGCGCGACACCTCCCGCGCGACGCTGGGCGGCAGGGGGGAGCAGGCGGCGAGCCCGGCGGCGGCGGCGAGGAAATCCCGCCGTCTCATAGCGGCTGCCTCTTCCCGGCGGCGAGGCGGAGCAGATCGATCCAGCGGTCGCTGATCCTGCGGTAAAGCGCGTCGGGCAGCACGATCTGCATCAGCACCGCGCCCGCCAGCCGGGGGCCGTAAGCGCCCCGCAGCAAGGCCGCGAGATAATAGCGCAGCGCCCGGCTGGGCTGCGTCGGCCACAGGCTCTTGGCCGCGTGCCAGCCCATATAGCCGGAAAAGGCGCGGGAAGAGATATGAGGGCGCAGGTCGGCCAGCCATGCGAGGCTGCCGATATTGCCGCGCACCTGGGACAGGCGGCCGTCAGCCTGCCGGTCGGCCCAGATCGTGCCCGGCCTTTGCGTCATGCGGAACTGCGCGCCCGCGAGCGACAGGCGCAGGGCGAAGTCGGTATCGTCACCGAACTTCACATCCTCGCGATAGCGCACCTTTTCGGCGAGCGCGCGGCTGAGCGCCACGCTGCTGGTCTGGATGAAGCCGCGATCGCACATCAGATATTTGTCCAGGCGCTCGCCCCGGCCGATGGCGCGCGGGGGTTTCAGGAAATTGCGCCCGCCGCCGCGATCGGCAAGCACCTGGCCATAGGCGACGACATGATCGCTTTCCTCCAGCAGCGGCAGCAGGTCGGCGAGGTGATGGGGCAGGAAACGATCGTCGCAGTCGAGGAACGCGATGTAGCGGCCCCGCGCATGATCGATCCCGGCGTTGCGGGCGGCGGCAGCGCCGCGATTGGACTGGACGACGACGGTCAGCCGGGGGTCCTCTATGGCCCCCAGCGCCAGCTCGGTGCCATCGGTGGACCCGTCGACGACGACGATCACCTCGATCACGGCGACGCTCTGTTCCAGCGCGGACAGCACCGCCGCGACGACCGCGTCCCGCCGCTGATAGGTGGGGATGATGACGGAAAAGAGCGGCTGGGCGGCGGACGCCTGAAGGGTGGACGGAGGTTGCCACGCAGTCATCACTATCGGCCTCCACCATGGGCTGTTCCCGCCTTGCCGAAGCGCAGCACGAACAGATTGACGAGCGAACGGTAGAGCGGCTTTGGCAGATAGGAGCGAAGCACCTGGCGGGCGACGACGCGGGGCGGGACGCCGCCCGCCAGCATGCCGATGATCAGGTCGCGAAGGGCAAGGGCAGGGCGGATGGGCGCCATGTGATAGGCCAGCACCGTGGCGCGATAGCCGCGCCTGGCCCGGCCGGTCAGCATGTGGCCGCAGCGGTTGAGCCAGTCGAGCGAGGTTTCATAGCCGCGCACATAGGATGTCCGTCCGGCCTCGCTCGCATCCAGCCAGACGGTGAGCGGCCGGTCGATCATGCGGAACCGCGCGCCCGCCGCCTGAAGACGGACGCAGAAATCCAGGTCCTGCCCCTTTTTCAGCGCAGGGTCGAACAGGACGCGCTGCGCAAGATCAGTGGGGACGACCATGGTGGAGGTCTGCATGAACTGGTTGGCGCAGAACAGATATTCGCCCACATCCTCGCCATCGCGAATGCCGCGTTCGGGCCTGATCCAGTAGCGATCGACGCCGCGATCGACCTTCATCCGCGAATAGAGCACGGTGGTCCCGTCATCATCGTCCTGCAACGCGCGCGCCATGGTCGACAGCTTGCCGGGCAGGAACAGGTCGTCGGAATCGAGGAAGGCGATATAGCGTCCGCGCGCCTGCGCTATGCCGCGATTGCGCGCCGCGCCGCCGCCTGCATTATCCTGCCGGATATAGCGGACGCGCGGGTCGCCAAATGCTTCGATGACGGGGGCGGGATTATCATGCGAACCGTCGTCGACGACCACGATCTCGAAATCCTGCCAGTCCTGCGCCTGCACCGAACGGATCGTGTCGCCGACGATGGCCGCGCGGTTGTAAAGCGGGATGACGACGGAAAAGAAGGGGGCTGCATTGGTCATGCGCCGTGCACCTTTCGATATTCTTCATAATGGATGCCAGCGAGGCCGGCGATCTTGCCCGCCGCGCGATAGAGCTTGCCGAGGCGGACGAGCCGCTTGCCCCGGTCGAATGTCGCCACAGCGCCCAGCGTGCCGACGAGGAACCCGGCAAGGATGCGGGGCGCTTCCCCGGCCAGGGCGCGCAGGCGGCCCTTGTGGAAGCGCTCCACGATCATGTCGGTCATGCCCAGGCGATAGCCGCGCATCAGCAGCCATCTGGCGGTGACGCGGCTTGCCGGGATCAACTCCGTCACCAGCGCCTCTTCGGCCCAGGCGAAGCGGAAGCCTTCGCGGGCCATGCGGGTGAAAAGCTGCTTGTCCGACCCGCCGGTCAGCGCCATACGCTCGTCAAAGGGGCGGTCGCCCATGGCGCGCAGGGCCGGGGCGGCAATCAGCACATTGGCGGTGCTGTCGACCAGCGCGACGGGCCCGGACCGCCCCCGGCGCTTGGCCTGCAACAGCGGGTGGCGCGCGGCCCAGGGCGCGACATGGCTGTCCATTTCGCGCAGCACCGCGCCGCCCACGACATCGGCGTCCCAGCGGCCGGCGGCGTCCATCATGGCGTCGATCCAGCCGGGGGACGCGGCTTCGTCATCGTCGAGCATCGCGACATGGGTGACGCCGGGACGCGCCAGCGCCGCCGCGGCGAGGGCGTTGCGCACGAGAGGGATGCCGCGCTCCGTCACCAGCAGCGCTTCGATGGGCCAGCGATAACCGTGGGCGGCGAGGCGCTCGACCGCCGCCATGCCTTCCATCCGGGTGGCGTCATTGTCCGCCACCAGCACTTCCAACTGATGGCGCGTTTCGAGCGCGGCGATCGACAATAATGTGCGCAGCAGCCCCTGCGGGCGGTGGCAGGTGGGAATGCAGATGATGACCTTAGCCATAAGCGGGCTCCGGGCTGGCGAGCGGCTGCCTGCGCCATTGCGGGCGCGGCCTTGCCTTGAAGGTCGCATGGGCGGTCGCGATCGCGGCGAGGAAGATCACCCAGACCTGCCGGTCCTTGTCGAAGAAGGAGGTTTCGAGCAGATTCTGGTAAAGGACGAAGATCCAGACGGCGAAGGCGGGCACCATCAGATGCTGGTTTTCCTTCGTCGCGCCGCTCAGGAACCACCAGGCGGGCAGGGCGATGAAGGACAGCAGCAGCATGATGAGGCCCAGCGGTCCGGTGGTCACCCAGATTTCCAGATAGCCATTGTGCGAATGGGCGGTCAGCATCTGGAACTGCTGGTTGAGATAATCATGCGCGGGGGACTGCGCGCCGACCTGCCAGAAGCCGCCGAAGCCCGCCCCCAGGAAAGGATGGTCGCGCAGATAGTCGAACACCACCTGCCAGATCGACACGCGCCCGGTGAACGACGTGGGGTCGGCGAACAGCCTTTCCACCATCGGTTGATAGGCGATGTAGAGCGCGAGGAAGCCGACCATGCCGAACCCCAGCAACAGCAGCAATATGGCGCGCTTCTGCGTGCTGTCGCTCAATGCGCGGTAGAAATTGCTGATCGCCAGCATGCCGAAGCAGAGGGCAAGCGAAGTCTTGCTCTTGGTCCCGATCACGAAGACGAACGCCATCAGCGCGAACAGGGCGTAATACCATTTACGCTTGTCGATCCACGCATTGCCGCACACGATGAAGGTCAGCGCCATCACCGCACCGGCGATATTCTTGTGAAAGAAGAAGCCGCGCCACGCGCCGATCAGCGCCTTGTCGCTTTCGGTCGGCGGATGGACCGCCGCCGATGTCAGCGGCAGCGATACCCAGCAGATGATCAGCGAGAGGATCAGCGCCGATCGCAGCGCCGTGAACAGCCGGTCCGGCCCCATCAGCGTCAGCGCGCAGAAGGTGATGTAGATCACGATGAACTGCTGCATCACCCGCTTGAAGGACACGAACGGGTCCACGCCCCAGCTACAGGTGATCAGGAACCAGACCAGCATGATCGCCAGCGGCCAGAAGGAGAATTTATATTTGACCGGATGCTTGCGCAGGATCTGGACGATGGTCAGCAGCAGCGCGAAACCGATGAACAGCGCCTGCTTGAACAGGTCGGACCCGTCATTATTCTGCGCCATCGCGACCAGTTCGTCCTGCGTGCGCGACGCGAAGGGACGCTGGCCGATGAAGACCATCATCAGGAACACGAAATAGAAGATCTGCGCGACCAGCGTGATCCGGCTGTCCTGCGAAGCGGCGGGCGTGCCGGGGAGGGCGGCGGCGGGCGCCTGGCCGATGCGGTGCCAGGTGGAGGCCATGGTTCAGCCTTCCCCCCGCTGCCGTTCGCGCCGCCATTTGCGGTCCAGCGCCCAGATGCCCAGCATCATCACCAGTTGCGAGAGCACGACGCCCGCGATCGAGAAGATCGGCGCGACGGCCAGCGTCAGCAGGGTGACGGCGACGATGCCGACGCCGCAACTGCGCAGGCTCTGCGTGGCGAGCGGGCGGAAGGCGCGGCGCGCCTGCGTAAGGACGCTCATGGGCGTCTGGATGCATTGGACGAGGCTGAGCAGCGCGCAGAGGGCGACCGCCGTCGCCACCTGGGCATGGTCCAGCGCGGGTTTCAGGATCAGGCCCGGAAAGCCGTAGAGCACAACGGCCGCCAGCACGCAGGTCGCGAGCCACAGGAAGATGAGCGCGCCCATGAACAGCCGCTCCGCCCTGATCGCCGCATCATGATCGCCGCGCGCCACCGCGCGGGTCATGCGCGGCCGTTCCAGCTGGGTGAGGGCGGTGATGCAGACATTGACCGGGCGGAAGAACAGCATGCCCACGGCGATCGGCGCGAAGGCTGCCGGCCCGGCCAGCAATGTCACGATATAGCTGTGCGAGTTGGACGTCGCTTCGGTGGAGAGCACGCCGACCAGCGTCCAGGCGGATTGGTCGCGCCACACGGGACGGTAAGCGCCGAACGCGCGGACGGGGTTCATCGCGGCATGGCGGCGCAGATAGGCAAGGCCGAAGGGCAGCAGTCCGGCAAGGCTCGCCGCCACCAGCATGCCGCCGATCCCGGCAAGGTCCGCGCCGGTGCGGCTGGCGATCAGCAGGCCCGCGACGATGGTCCCCGCATAGGCGAGGTCGGATCGCGCCGCACGAGCGGGCGCATGATGGGCATAGGCATTGGACCGGCCGAACCAGCGGATCAGCGACAAGGTGCCCGCAAGGCCGAACAGCAGCGCCGCCGCGGGAGAGGCCGTCACCCAGGCGATCACGGCGCAGAGCACGCCCTGGCTGAGCGACAGCATGAGGTTCATGGGGAAAAAGAAATCGAAGCCCGCCTGATCCGCATCGTCGGTCTGGTTGACGGCGATGGTATAGGGGGTCGCAACCAGCGCGTTCGACAGGCTGTAGCCGAACTGGATGATCACCAGCAGGAAAGCGAGCGTGCCGATGGCGGCGGTGCCGAGATGGTGGATCGAAAAGAGCTGAACGGCAAGGTGGCTGACCGATACGATCGCCGACGACAGGCTGGCCAGCCCGAAGCGGCCGAACAGGCTGGCGATGCCTTTGCGGTCCCCCTGCCGCGATTGGGCGGGCGCGCTTCCGGCTCCTCCCGCCTGCGGAAGGGGCGTGAGAAGACCGCCAGCCTTTGCGCCGCCGTCAGCCATGGCGATGCTTCCAGATCAGCCAGAGCGCGTGGGGATTGGTGGTGATGTAGCGCCATGCGAGCTGGCGCGGGCGGGTGGCCATGCGGTGCAGCCATTCCAGCCCGGACTTCTGCATCCACATCGGCGCGCGCGGATAATCGCCGGTCACATAATTATAGAGGCCGCCGCAGGTGACGATCCATCCGGCCTTGATCCGGTCGCGGTTGCGCACGCAAAAGGCCTGCTCGCGCGGCTTGCCGGTGCCGACCCACAGCACGTCGGGCGCGGCGGCGTTGATCTCCTCGATCACCGCATCCTCTTCCTCCGCCGTCCAGAAGCCATGGCGGCGGCCCGCCAGCGCCAGGCCGGGCGCTGCTTGCGTGATCCGGCGCGCGCATTCGGCGTTCACCTGATCCTCGCCGCCCAGCAGATAATAGCTGACGCCATGTTCGGCGGCGTGCGGCAGGCTGTCGATGAACATATCCGTGGTGCTGGACCGGTCGGCGATCGGGGTGCTGCTGAACCAGCGGGAGGCCATGACGACGATCTGCCCATCGGCATGGACAAGGTCCGCCTGCGCCAGGTCGGCGCGGAACTGCGCATCGGTGGCGTTCATGGACAGGCCCTGCCCGTTGCAGTCGAACACCAGCAGCGGAGGCTGTTTCAGCATGCGGCGCAGCGGGGCGTCGCGCACCATCTTGTCGATCAGCGCATCGAGCGACAGGGTGGACACGGGAATGCCGCCCACCATGACGGTCCTTTCCTGCTCGGCCGGAGGAAAGGGCTGATGCAGCGCTTGCTCTGCGCTCATGCGATGACCGTACCCGCGATGGGCACGCCCTGCCGGTCGAGATCGTCGATGACCCGCCGCATGTCGGCAATGGCGGTGCCGCCCCGCCGGGCGACGATGACCACAGCGTGGAAACCGGCAAGGATGCTGCCGAACGGCGTCTGTTCGCCCCTGCGTTCGGCAAGGTAGAACAGCATCGACGTATCCCTGAGGCCCCAGCCATTGGCGGTTTCGGCGAGGGGACCGCGCGTGATGAGGCTGGCCGCGCTGCCCGACGCCCGCCCGGCGGTCATCAGCCAGAGGCCGTCTATCGCCGTCCGCGCGGCAGGCAGCAGCGCCGCGCTGCCCATCAACTGTTCGGCAAGGCCCGCCTTGTTCGCGACCCGGAACAGCCGGTCGAGCCGGGGCGTGCCCATGTCGACGTCGATCAGCATGGTCTGGCCATCCATCTGCGCCAGCACGACGGCGAGGTTGGCGGCGAGGATCGCTGCCTCGTCCCCCGCATCGATGGACAGGACGGCAAGGCGCAGCGCGGCGGGATCGCCCGCCCTGGCCGCCGCGCGCATCTTGGCGCGCACGGTCCTGACCTTCGCGGCATAGGGGCTTGCCGGATCGAAGGCGGCGACCACCAGCGGGTCGATCCGCTCGTCGCCTGCGGGCAGAAGGGCGAAGCCGCCCTGCAAGGCCGCCAGCAGCCCGGCGGCGTCCGCATCCAGCAGGCCCAGGTCGACCGCCGCTTCATGGAAGGGAAGCCCCTGGGCGCGGGCATGGGCATCGACCCGGTTGACGTCCGACTCCGCCAGGAAGCCGTTTTCGACCGCCAGCCGGGCGAAGCTTTGATGGTCCCTGGCGCGGGGACGCAGAGCGGCGCTGCCGCCGCCCGGCATCATCTGGGGCGGGGCGCCTGCCGTTGAACGCAGTCTCATGCGGCCTCCTGCTGTTTGAAGAACCAGCCGTTCCGGGAAGGAGCCGGCATCAGTTCAGTGATCACTTCGACTTCGGTCGCGCGGGCCACGCCGGTGGCGGAGCGGACGCGCGGATGGAGGATTTCGGCGATGACGACAGCCGCGACGCCACCGACCAGACCCAGCGCGACGCCCGCCACCAGCCACAGCATCAGATTGGGCTTGGCCGGGAGCAGCGGGACCGCCGCCTCGTCCAGCAGGCTGGCGTTGGGCTGGGAGATCTGGCTTTTCAGCGTCGCTTCATTGAAGCGCTGGCGCACGGTGTCATAGGTCTGGCGCGCCGCATCCACGTCGCGCTGGAGCACCATGAGCTGATCCTGCACGTCGGACATGCGGATCATGCGGTCTTCCTGCCCGGCCATGTTCGAACGCAGGTCGCCTTCCCGGCGGCTGGCCGCGCGGCTGTTGGCGCTGACCGCCGCCGCCTGGCTTCCCCGCGCTGCCGCCAGCTTCGCCTGCAATTCCGAAAGCTGCGCATTGGCGGCCGCCATGTTCGGGTGATTGGGGCCAAGCGTCTTGGAAAGCTCCGACACGCGCGCGGACTGGGTCGCCACCTGTTCCTGAAGGTTCTGGACGATCAGCGACCCTTCGATGTCCGACACGGAGCCCGCGCCAGCCTTCGACCGGGCGGCCGCTGCCTCGGCCTGGGCCTGGGTGAGCTGATAGGACATATTCTTGAGCTTTTCGGCCTCAAGATCCATGCGGTTGATGCCGATGATGTCATGGGCGCGCTGGAAATCGGACAGGCGCTTTTGCGCCCGTTCGTAGCGGCGGCGCACTTCCTGCGTCTGATCGTCGAACCATTTGGCCGACCCGCGCGCGGGGGAGGCGCGCAGTTCGACCTGTTCGCGCATGTAGATTTGCGAGGTCAGGTTCGCGACCTTCGCCGCTATTGCGGGGTCGGGGTCCAGATACTGGATTTGCAGCACATTGCTCTGCCGCCCGGTCGTGACCGTCAGGCCAGCGCGAACCCGGTCCGCTGCCTGCTGGAGACGGGCGGCGGCGGGAATTTCCTTTGGCAGGGCGTCGACGAAACCGGCTTCCTTCGCCACGGCGTTGATCACCTTGGCCGACCGGATGACGTCGGTCTGGGTGCCAAGGATGCTGTCCACCTCCACCCTTGGCCCCTGCTGGTTACCGGAATCGGTCGGGTCGGTCTGCGACAGGTCCAGCAGCAGCGATGTGGTCGCGGCATATTGGCGCGGCTGGAGGAAGGCGATGATGGCGATGACCAGGAACAGCGCGCCGCCCAGCAGCGCCGCCGTCCGCCAGCGGGCTTGCACCGCCGACAGAAGGTCGATGGGGTTCATGGTCATAGCCCGTCCACTCCCTTGAGCATGGCCCGCATCTCTTCGGCCGGTGTCGGCGGCGGAGGCGTGGCTGGCGCTGGTTGCTTGGCCATCAGCAGCAGGAATTGCGGGGCCAGCGTATCTTCGAACATGAACAGGCCGCCGCCCGGCAACGCGGTCAGCGCCGGTTCCAGCCGCCGCATGGCGTCGGCCGCCTGTCCTTCATTGATCGATCCGCCGCCCAGCACCTCATGCCCCAGCCGGACCAGCCGGTCGTAGGAGAGGGCGGGCATCTGAGACGCGGCGACGCCCGCCAGCGCGATCATCCGGCGGCTGGCGCCCGCATCCCACAGGATGCGGCGGAACAGCGCGTGGGTCGCGCCGCTCATTTCCGCCCAGTCCTCCAGCGCGGCGGCGAGGCCCTGTTCGACATCGGGCAGGGTCATGCGATCACGCCCCGCCGCTTCGGTGACGAGCGCCGCCTGCATGCCGAACAGCCGCGCATGATAGGGCGATCCCATGGCCGCCCCGGCCAGCGCGTCGAGCGCATCCGGGTCCAGCCGCAACCCCGCATTTTCAGCGCAGCTCAGCAGCAGCCGTTCCAGTTCGGGCTTGGGAATCGCCGCCACCCGCTGCGGCGCGATATGCCTGCGCAGCGAGGGGTGGGCCGCGATCAGCCCGTCCACGTCGCCCGCAATTCCGACCAGCACGACCTGAACCGGCGAATGAATGTCCGTCAGCAATTTGAGC
Source organism: Sphingobium sp. DC-2 (assembly GCF_000722555.1). Classification (NCBI taxonomy): domain Bacteria; kingdom Pseudomonadati; phylum Pseudomonadota; class Alphaproteobacteria; order Sphingomonadales; family Sphingobiaceae; genus Sphingobium; species Sphingobium sp. DC-2. The sequence continues at coordinate 35,050 of NZ_JNAC01000046.1, forward strand.
AGGGTGGCGACATCGGCCTTCGCCTCTTCCGATCGCACCCGGTCATATTCGTCCAGGATCAGGATGGACCTTTGCCGCACATCCTCCACCAGCAGGGCGGCGAGGCGGGTGACGTCCAGCGGCTCGCTCATCATCTTGCGCGCCCGTTCCTGCCCGGCGGCGCTCATCGGCAGTTCGGTCAGGAAGGGGCGGAACAGGGAGTCGAAATCAGCGTCGCCGCTGGCCGAGCCATACAGGGCGATGCAGCCCGCTTCGTCGGCAAGGTCGCCGAACACGCGGGCGAGCGAGGTCTTGCCCGATCCGCGCGTGCCGAAGATGACGGCATGCTTGCGCTGGACCACGATGGCTTCGACCAGCCGCTCAAGTTCATTGTTGCGCCCGGCCAGGCCATGGCGGTCGGACACGGGCATGGCCGTGTTGAAGGCGTTGTAGATGGAATCGCGGCGCAGGCTGATCGGCTTGATCGGCGCGGCCATCGCGCCCATCGACAGGGGACGCGGCGCGCCGTCCTGCTCCTCCTGCGCGGCGGGGCGGAAGCCGGGCTGCACCGGCGTGTCGAGCAGCAGCGTAGGGGGCGGGGGCGGAATTTCGCGCGATGGGCTCACGCCGTCATCGGTGCGCGACAATCCGCGGCGGAAGGACAAAAGCCAGTCCAGCATGCCGCTGGGACGGTCTTGCACGAAGCCATGGTCGATTGCGGTCAAAACAGCTTCTCCCGGATGATGAGGACGTCCTCAGGCTGGACGGGATCGTCGAGATTGGCCTGGATTTCCTTGCCCGCGCGGCGGACCTTGATGCGCTTGGTCGATCCGGCGAGCGTCGGCCCCCCGGCAAGCGCCAGCGCCTGGCGGAAGCTCTGGCCCGGCACATAGGCGAAGGCGCCGGGCTCCTGCACCTGGCCGTAGACATAGACCTTCTCGGCAGGGGGCACGAACAGGATGTCGCCGGGTTTCAGGACGCGGTTGGCGCCAGCGCTCATGTCGGCAAGCGAGATGCGCACCGGGCCGCTGCCGTCGGCGGGGGTGAGAACGACGGCGTTCGCGCCCGCCGTGGTCGATCCGCCAGCCTTCGCCAGCATGGACGCGACGGTATAGTTGCGGTCGAGCGGATAGTTGCCCGCCTGCGGCACATTGCCCAGCACGGTGACGAAGCGGCTGACGAAATTGCTCACCTCCACATTCACGGACGGGCTGGTGAGATAGCCGCCCGCCGCATAGCTGGACGCGATCGCCTGCGCCAGTTGCGAGGTCGTCTTGCCGCGCGCGGAAATCGGGCCGATCAGCGCGAGGGTGACGGTGCCGTCCGCCTTGATGCGCGTGGTCGAGGACAGGTCGGGCTGGCCGAAGACGGAGATCTTTACCTCATCATCCGGGCCGAGCAGATAGCCCGCATCCGCCGCCGGAGCGGCTGGCGCGGTTGCGGCCGCCGGGGCAGACGCCGCCGCGGCCGTTGCCGTCTGGGCAACGGCGGCAAGGGGGGCCGCCAATGCCAGGCCTGCCGAGAGGGTTTTGAGGAGGATTTCTGCTTTCACAGCGCAAGCTCCTGCTTGTTCGTTCGAGGTCAAAATCGGAGCGCCGCGCCCAGCGTCACCTGCGTGCCGCTGAAATTGGCGACGCTGGTGTCGGTGCGGCGGACATAATGCTGCGCGTCCAGCGCCACTTCGGCGCGGTCGGACAGTTTACGCTTCAATGTGCCGCCGAAACGGCGATTGCGATCGGCCGTGATGGAGAAGGGACGCAACGCAGCATCCTGACGGAATTTGCGCCTTTCCCATTCCGCATAGAGCCCGGCGGAGGTCAGTTCCGAAATGGCGAATTCGCCCTGTATCCGGTGGCGGGTGCGGACGGCGAAGCCGCTGGCGATCAGGCTGTCGTTGACGATGTCCCGCTGCGTCGTCGCGGTGAGCTTGAGGCGCGGGACGATGCTGCTCGACAGGCTGACATTCCAGCCAAGGCCGTCATAGCTGCCGACCGCATCGGAATCGCTTTCCACGTCCAGCCAGCGGACGTCCGCGTCGATCTGGGTCAGCGGGGAGACGCTCCGCTTGAAGGTGACGCCCCAACTGTCGATCCGGTTTTCGACCCCCAGCTTTTTGCGGTCGCTGTTCACCCGTTCGTAAAAGGCGGTGATCGTGCCGAGGCTGGGTTTGTAATAGCCGACGCCGCCCAGGAAGCTGTCGCTGGTCTGATCGGCATAGTCGAACGCATCGGCATTGCGCGTCATGTCGCGGCGATAGCTGGCGACGGGGAAAAAGCCCGGCCGCTCGCAACTGAGATCAGCGCCGAAGGTGGTGAAGCGTTGCAGATTTTCCGTCTGCTGGTTGAGATCGCCATAGTCGGCGCGCTGCTGGCGATAGGAGGCGAGAGGCGTGACGGAGCAGGTCGCGCCGAAGCGGATCACGGCCCTGGCTTCGGTGTCGATCCTGACCTTGCTGCGCTGGCCCTCCGATATGAAGCGGTCGTAACCAACGCGGCCGCGCAGCAGCAGGTCGTGGCGGCCGATCGGCTTGCCATAGGTGAGTTCGACCCAAGGCGTGACGATCAGGTCGGCCGTTGGGTCCTCGATCCGGTCGTCCACCCGATAGACGTTGTCGTCATAGAGAAGGTCGAGGCCAGCGGTCGCGTTAAGACCCATGGTCTTGATGCGGGTAGCGTCATCGATCGCATTGGTTTGCGGACCGGTTGTTTGTGCGCACAATGATGCCGGAGCGCCCGCAGCAACAACGGTGCCAGCCAGCGCCGCCATTGCGGCGCCCGACCAGCCAGGCGGCTGTTTTGCGGGCGCAAAAAGCCGCTTCCGAAAGCACGGAATTACTGGATTATTCAAACGCAGACCCTTTATTGCATTGCAGCAACTGAGGTCATGCTAGTCCGATTTTCAGGCAAAACGAACCACTGCGGATGCAGTTGGTCGCGTCAATGCAACGGCTCGGTTGGTCGCAAAAAGAGCCCGCAGTCCCGGGCGTTAACCAAGTCCGAAGTTGTTAATCTGGGAGCAAGCTAAACAGCATGCCCGGCGGTCAGAAGATGAGATAGGCGAGTCCCGCCACGACTCCAATGAAGGTGAGGATGCCCGCCCAGCGCGACAGGATTTCCACGCCGCGATCGGCCCGATCGGCCAAGGATGAAGCGGGAAGGGCAGCCGGGCGGATCGCCTCTGCATCATGGCTACGGCCCGGAGAAGGCTGCGCCACGGCAACCGCTGCAAAATCATCTGCCACGTTCTGATGTCCGCCCTGTTCGTGATGACGGACATATCCGATTTCAGGGTTAACAAATAGTTGTCAGGGTGCGGGAAACGTCATCATTTCATCGCAAAAAGTGCCTGGCGCTGAAGGGCAGCGCCGGGCGAAGCAGGGAAGCGGGATCAGTAGGCGTTTCGGTGCACCAGCACGTTGAACGTCCCGATCAGGATGGCGATGTCGCGCATCAGGCTCCATCCATGCAGATATTCAAGGTCAGCCTCGACACGGTTCAATATGTCGCGGCGGGTTTCGGTCGCGCCGCGGAAACCCCTGATCTGGGCGAGGCCGGTAATGCCGGGCTTGAGCGCGTGGCGGTGCCAATATTGGCGGTCGACCTGCCAGAACAGCTGTTCTTCGGCGGTCGATCCCAGCGCATGGGGGCGGGGGCCGACGAGGCTCATTTCGCCCAGCAGGACGTTGATGAGCTGGGGCAGTTCATCGATGCTTGTCTTGCGGATGAAAGCCCCGACCCGCGTGATCCGGTCATCGTCGCGACGCGTGGATGCAGCGCCCGCAGCGTCGCACTGTTCCACCCGCATGCTGCGGAATTTGAGGATGTGGAACAGGCGGTTGCCCCGGCCGATCCGCTCCTGCTTGAAGAAGACGGGCCCCGGCGAATCCAGCCGGATGGCGATGGCGATGACGATCATCAGCGGCGACAGCGCGATCAGCAGCGGGACGGTGATGGCGATGTCCAGCAGCCGCTTCTTCGCCCGGTTCGCAAGGTTCAGCGGACCGCGCGCCACCACCAGCGTGGGCACGCCACGGCAATTTTCGACGGCCAGCGGCGCCATGGGATCGAGTTCGGGGACGATGATCTCACCCAGGATATTCGCGCCCTTGAGCATCTGTGCCCAATCCGCTTTCCGGTCGGCGGGACAGGAAATGACAACCCGGTCATAACCGTGCAGCAAAGTGCCAAGCCGGTGCAGCATATAGGGATCGTCCAGATCCGCCTTGATCCCTATGGCGGCGGCATCGACCAGGATCATGCCGTTGACATCGTCCGGGATGACGCCGTCATCGATGATCAGCAGTTGCGCGAAAAGGTTGTCGCTGAGATTCCGCCTGACCGAATGAACGATGAGCAGGCGTTGCAGCACCAGCAGCGTCCCGCTGCACAATATCCCGGTCGAGATGCCGAGCCGCGACAGATCGCCGGTGGCTTTGAGCGAAAAGACGACCAGCAGGAAGATCAGCAGCGTGCCCGCAAAGGCCATGAGCGCGCTGCGCAGCGAGCAGGTCAGACGCGTGAGGCATTCGGGATTATAGGCCTGGTTGTGAAAGGCGACGATGCCATAGGCGGCCATGCCCCCCGCAAGCGGTTGCCAGATGTCCCCGGAAAACAGGGGAACACCCGCAATGCGCAGCCCGGCAGCGAAGCCCGCGGCCAGAGCCGCCATGTCCGCCAACAGCATCAGCAGGCAGAGCCCGAGCCGGACGTTCCGCTGCACCGCGGCTGTTGCTGGCTGGCGACTTGGGGAACCCTCTATCGCCAGATCAATTTTCGACATCTGCAACCCTTTTTATGTCGTGACGTCATTGCGCAGCATGTCCCTTTCGGAACCGCTTGCTTTCATCAGAATTCCGCAGCCCTGTTCTTTATGTTGCGGAGCAGCAGGGCATAAATGTTCGGGGCCGGCAATCGGGCGTGGGACGCGCGGACCATCTTTTCCGATGATCCGTTGAGTCCCGGAGATGTGCCGCCCCGCAAATGCGGCCAACGGAATTCCCGATGTGCTGCATTGCACCGAAGCGTTAACCAACACACGGACGAATCAGGGGAAAATCATCCGGGAAAGGGGATCAGCCGAAAATCCACCAGCCGATCGCCGCGATCGCCAGCGCGAGGACGGCAGGCCCGGCCCAGCGCGAAAGTAGCTGAACCCCTGCTTCGGCCCGGTCATGCGACATATGCCACCACCGCGCGGGCCGATCCTGTCCGGAGACGTCAGGGGAGATGGCGTCGTGCCGGGGCGCGCCTTGCAGCTCCGCCGCTGGCGAAGCTTTGTCATGCGTGTCAGGCGACAAGTCCATCATCTGCAAGGCCCCAGGCGCCGGTTGCGCTCATATGATCGAGATAGCGCCAGTCTGCCGGATTTTGAAGGGCCAGCAGCAATTTCCTGTGGGCAAAGATAATGTATAACAGATGTTAAGGCTGTTCTGAAAAGGGACAGCTAACATATTCAGATACATAGGTTTGGTGGCCGGGGTTTATCTGGATCAATTTGTTTCGAGCTTGTCATCAACTCCATCGAATGACTTAGTGGCAGGCGCAGGCATTTGCCCGCATTGCGACCCAAACTGCCCCGCTTCGGTTCTGCGAAGCGGGGCTTTTCGCGAGCGCGGCCGCAGACCGGCGCATGGAGCGTGCAGGCTCCGTTGAACCCGCCAGACCGGCGGACCGTCGCACTTCCCTTCTGCTGAAGGCGGCGGTTATGCAGGGGATCGGCTCCCCCCCCGGCACCCAGCAGATTGCTCATTCTTCCCATGAAATTTCCCCGCTTATTCTCTTCCTCGGCCTGTGACATGGCCATCGATCTTGGCACCGTGAACACCGTCATCTACGTGCGCGACCGGGGCATCGTGCTGAACGAGCCATCGGTCATCGCCATCGAAACGCAGCAGGGGACGCGCCGGGTCAAGGTGGTCGGCAACGAAGCCAAGCTGATGATGGGCAAGACGCCCGCCAATATCCAGGCGATCCGGCCGCTGCGCGACGGCGTCATCGCCGACATCGAGGTGGCGGAGCAGATGATCAAGCATTTCATCGACAAGGCGCTGAACGGCAGCAGGTTCGGGCGGCGTCATGAGGTGGTCGTCTGCGTTCCTTCGGGATCGACGATGGTGGAGCGGCGCGCGCTGCGCGATGCGGCGTCGAACGCGGGCGCGGCGCGCGTCCAGCTTATCGAGGAACCGATGGCGGCGGCGATCGGAGCGGAACTGCCCGTCACCGAACCGCGCGGCGCGATGGTCGTGGACATAGGGGGCGGCACCACCGAAGTCGCCGTGCTTTCGCTGCGCGGGGTCGCCTACAGCAATTCGGCGCGCGTGGGGGGAGACCGGCTGGACGAGGCGATCGCGTCGCATATCCGCCGCAGCCACAATCTGATGATTGGCGAAGCGACATCGGAACGGGTCAAGTGCGAGATCGGCGCCGCGACCGTGCCCGATGGCGAAGGGCGGCGCATGATCGTCAAGGGCCGCGATCTGGTGAACGGACGTCCGGCGGAAATGACCATCAGCGAAACCGAGATCGCCGAGGCGCTCGCTGAGCCGGTCGGCCAGATCAAGATGGCGGTCATGACCGCTCTGGAACAGACTGCGCCGGAACTGTCGGCCGACATCATCGAGGAAGGGATCACCCTGACCGGCGGCGGGGCGCTGCTGCGGCGGCTGGACGAAGCGCTGATGGATGCGACCGGGTTGCCGGTGAAGGTCGCCGACAGCCCGCTGATCTGCGTGGCGACGGGCGCGGGCAGGGCGCTGGAAGACAGCGCCTATGAGGGCGTGCTGACGCAGTCCTGAGGTAATGCGGGGCGGGCTATTCGCTCCCGCTCCGCTTGGCCATCGCGCCTGATCATGAACTATTTTTCATGTTCCGCCCATCGGCGGGTCAACTGAGCCGGTCTAATGACGGGTGCGGCCATGGCATGGCCACACAGGTGAGAGGCGGCATTTACCCCTGTTAATGCCGCCTCTCCAATCCTTCGAACGGGACAATGGACAGGCCAGTCTTTTATGATGCCAGCGGACGCCGCCGCCGCCTGACGCTGCCTGCCATAGCTGTCATGCTGGCCGCCATATTGGCGGCTGCAATCGCCTTTGCCGCGACGATCGTGAATGTCCCGGTGCCTCCGGCCATGCCTTTGCGGATGGAGCGGCCCCGGCCCGAAGGGATCGGCCAGCGGCTGGGCCGTTTCGGCGCGTCGCTGCGGCGGGAGATTGCGGGATGGCTGCCCCGCGGCGGGCATGGAGCGGTTCGCCCGCCCGTCCGGGTCGCCTTCTACGTGCCGTGGGACGATGCGAGCAAGGCGGCGCTGCGCCAGCATATCGGGCAGATCGACTGGGTGGCGCCATCGCTGCTGTCCGTCACCGGACCGGCGCACCGGCTCCGCGTGACGGCGGACCCGGTCTTCGCATCCATATTGCGGACGGCGCGGCACCGGCCGCGCGTGATGCCGGTCGTGCAGAATGTCGAGAATGGCGACTGGGACGGAGAAGGGACCGCGCGCCTGCTGCATGATCGCGGCGCGGCGGATCGCTGGTTGAAGCAGCAGCTTCTTCCCGCACTGAAGGCGCTCCATGCGTCAGGCGCCGTCTTCGACCTGGAGGCGCTGCCGGGGCGGGCGCAGGGCGATTATCTGCGGTTCCTGAGACATGCGGGCGCGGTCCTGCATGAACGGCATCTCCAATCGATGCTGACCGTGCCGGTGGACGACAGGACATGGGACCTGCGCGCCTATGGGCGGGTGGCGGACCGGTTGATCCTGATGGATTATGACCAGCATTATATCGGCCAGAATGCCGGGCCGATCGCCGCGCAGCCCTGGTTCGTGGAGAGGCTGCGCGCGGCGCTGACCAAGGTTCCGGCGGACAAGGCGATCGTCGCCGTGGGGAACTATGCCTATGACTGGACCGAGCATGGAGGCCTCGCCAACGCCCTGTCGATCGAGGATGCATGGCTTTCCGCCCATGATGCGGGCGCGCCGGTGCGCTTCGATCCGGCAAGCGGCAACGCCACCTTCGACTATCAGGAGGATGGGCGGGTCCATCATGTCTGGATGCTGGACGCGGCGAGCGCGTGGAACCAGATCCGCGCGGTGAAGCTGGCGGGCGCGGGCGGGATCGCGCTGTGGCGGCTGGGGTCGGAAGATCCTGGCTTCTGGGCGGCGCTGGCCGGGCGCGCGGGCGGGCTGGGCCGCCTTACCAGCTTCAATTCGGTCGATGTCGAGGGCAATGGCGAGATATTGCGCATCGACGATGTGCCCACGATGGGACATCGGACCGTGCAGATGGGGTCGGGCAGGGCCAAGGGCCTGATCGTCGACGAACGCTATGCCAGCCTGCCGACGCCCTATGTGATCCGCCGGACGGGCTATCGACCGCACCTTGTCGCGCTGACATTCGATGACGGGCCGGACGCGGTGTGGACCGCGCCGATCCTGCGCATCCTGAAGGCCGCTCATGTCCCGGCGACCTTCTTCGTCATCGGTGAGAATGCGATGATGCATCCCGGCCTGCTGCGCCAGATCGTCGCGCAGGGCAGCGAGATCGGCAATCACAGCTACACCCATCCCAACATGGCGGAAGTGTCGCCGCGCGGCATCTCGCTGGAGCTGAACGGGACGCAGCGGCTGGTCGAGGCCTATACGGGCCGGGCGATGAGGCTGTTCCGCGCGCCCTATTTCGGGGACGCCGAACCGACCACGGCGGACGAGATCGGGCCCGCGCTGGAGGCGCAGAAGGCCGGATATCTGAATGTCGGGCTGCATGCCGATCCGGGCGACTGGACGCGGCCGGGCGTGGACGCCATCGTCGACCGGACGGTGCGGCAGGTGGAAGCGGGCGACGGCGATCGTTCCGCGCAGGTCGTGCTGTTGCATGACAGCGGCGGCGACCGGGCGCAGACCGTGGCGGCGCTGCCCCGGATCATCAGGACGCTGGAGGCGAAGGGCTATCGCTTCGTCACGGTATCGGCGCTGGCGGGGCTGAGCCGGGCGCAGGTCATGCCGCCCGTCAGAGGCGCCGACCTTGCGGCGGTGCGCATCGATGTCGGCATGTTCCTGATCTTCGCGGCGATCGTCGTGGCGCTCAAATGGCTGTTCTTCGCCGTCATCCTGTTCGGCATGGGGCGGGCGGTGATGCTGGCGGCGCTGGCGCTGCGCAGCCGCGCGCCGTCCGTGCGGATCGATCCGCCGCCGGTCGTGCCGGGCCAGTTCGTATCCGTCATCATTCCCGCCTATAATGAGGCGAAGGTGATCGAACAGTCGATCCGCCGGGTCCTTGCCAGCCGTGACGTGACACTGGAGGTCATCGTCGCCGACGACGGATCGACCGACGGCACGAGCGCCATCGTCGCCCGCGCCTTTGCCGGTGACGAGAGGGTGCGGCTGCTCACCCTCACCAACGGCGGCAAGGCGGCGGCGCTCAACCGGGCGCTCAGGATCGCCAATGCGCCGATCATCGTCGCGCTGGACGCCGACACGCTGTTCGAGGAAATGACGATCGCGCGGCTCGCCCGCTGGTTCGCGGACGAGCGGGTCGGCGCGGTCGCGGGCAATGCGATGGTCGGCAACCGCGTCAACCTGGTCACGCGATGGCAGGCGGTCGAATATGTGACAGCGCAGAATCTGGAGCGCCGCGCCTTTGCCCGGTTCGGCGCGATCACGGTCGTGCCGGGAGCGGTGGGCGCGTGGCGGCGGACGGCACTGGACGCGGTAGGCGGATATCCGCTGGACACGCTGGCGGAGGATCAGGACCTGACGATCGCGGTGCAGCGCGCTGGCTGGCAGGTCGCCTTCGACACGGACGCGGTGGCATGGACCGAAGCGCCGGAAGGTTTCCGCGCGCTCGCCAGGCAGCGGTTCCGCTGGGCCTATGGCACGCTGCAATGCCTGTGGAAGCATCGCAGCATCTGGCGTGACGGCCATCCGGCCGGGCTGGCGTGGGTGGGATTGCCGCAGGCGTGGCTGTTCCAGATCGGCTTTGCGATCGTGTCCCCGATCATAGATTTGGCGCTGCTGGTCAGCGCCATCGACACGGCGGTGCGGGTGCATCAGCATGGCTGGGCGCAGACGGAAAGCGACGTGCTGCGCATGGCGGTTTACTGGCTGGTCTTCACCGCGATCGACCTGGCATGCGGCGCCGTCGCCTACCGGCTGGAACCGCGCGAGCGGCGATATCCGGCGCTGCTGCTGCTGGCGCAGCGGATCGTCTACCGCCAGATCATGTATGGCGTGGTCATCCGGGCGGTGGGCATCGCGATATTGGGGCCATGGGTCGGCTGGGGCAAGCTGGAGCGGACGGGGAATGTCGCCACGGCGGGAAGCCGGGCAGCCGCGCTGGAAGGCGGCGCGACGCCATGACGAAAGTGGTTCGCGGCCTGCTGGGGCTGGCCGCCGCGATGCTGGCCGCTTTCTGGTATATCGGCTATATAGGCGGTCCGCTGTTCGGGGTGCTGCCCGCGCGGGCGATGCCGCAGCACCCGCGCGCGGTGGCGCTCTATCTGTCGGGAGACATGGGGTTTCATGCGGGGCTTGGACCGGACATCGCGGAACGGCTCAACCGGCGCGGCATCAGCATCGTCACGGGAAACAGCCTGCATTTCTTCCGCACCCGGCGGACGCCCGAAGAGACGGGCGCGATGATCGCGGAGGGCCTGCGCCGGGCGATCCGGCTGAACCCCGGCGCGCCCCTGCTGCTGCTGGGCCAGTCCTTCGGCGCGGATGTGATCGCGCCATCGCTGCCCTATGTGCCGACCGCGCTGCGCAAGCGGATCGCTTTTGTCGGGCTGGTGGTTCCGGGAGCGACGCGGGAATGGCGCGCGTCGCCCTCGGAAATATTCTCGATCGGCGAGCCGGAGGAAGATGCGGTGACTGCCGCCCGGCGGCTTAGCTGGACGCCGCTGCTCTGCATCTATGGGCTGGAGGAGCGGGCCAGCCTGTGCCCCGCGCTGGGCCAGGATAATGCGACCGTGGTAGGGCTGCCGGGCGGGCATGAGCTGAACGACGACGCGGACGCCGCGAGCGCTGCGATCCTGCATGCGATGGACCGGGCGCTGTCCCGCGCAGGCCGGGCCGGATGAGCTTCGCCAGCGTCGGGAGCTGGATGCGCAGGCGCAAGGCGGCTCTGGCGATCGCGGCCACGCTGCTGGTGGCGGTGCTGGGCTTCGCCGCGCTCCACCATTTGCTGGCCGAAGTGCGGGCGAGCGATTTCCGGTCGGCGTTCCGCGCCATCCCGGCGGCGGCCATCGCGCTGTCCATCGCCTTCACCATCCTCAGCTATCTGGCGCTGACGCTGTATGATCACGTCGCGCTGCATATCGTGGGCAAGCGGCTGAAATGGCGGACGGCGGCGCTTGCGTCCTTTTGCAGCTATACGCTGAGCCACAATCTGGGGCTGTCGCTGCTGACCGGCGGGTCGGCGCGGCTGCGCATCTATGGCGCGGCGGGATTGCGGCCGAGCGACATAGCGCGGGTGATCGCTTCGGCGGGGCTGGCCTTCTGGAGCGGCGTCATCACCATGGCCGCGCTGATGATGGTGGTCCATCCCGCTCCGCTGACGCTGGCGGACGTGACGATCGGCGCGGGGATGCAGCGGGCCATCGGCTGTATCCTCCTGTTCTTCGCGCTGGTCCTGCTGGCGGCGCTGGGGCGGCGGCCCAGGTCGATCCGGCTGTGGGGATGGAGCCTGGCGCTGCCGACCCGCGCGCAGGCGGCCGCGCAGATCGGCGTCGCCTGCATCGACCTGATGCTGGCGAGCGCGGCGCTGTTCGTGCTGGTGCCGCATGTCAGCCTCAGCCTCTATCCGCTTTTCTTCCTCAGCTACGCACTGGCGATCATCGTGGCGCTGGTGAGTCATGTGCCGGGCGGCGCGGGCGTGTTCGAGGCGGTGATGCTGGCGGCGCTTCCCCAACTCGACAGGCCGGGGCTGCTGGCGGGATTGGTGGCCTACCGGGCGATTTATTATGTCATCCCGCTGATCGTCGCGGCGGCGCTGCTGGCATTGCATGAGGGGCGGGCGTGGCGGCGGCCGGTCAGCCGGATATGGGACGGCGCGGAACTGGTGGTGCGCGGGATAGCGCCCGCCATGCTGGCCGCGTTGGTGGCGGTGGGCGGCGCGCTGCTGCTGGTGTCGGGCTCCCTGCCCGCGATACCGGCGCGGTTCAGGGCGTTGAGCGGGATCGTGCCCATGCCCTTCGTCGAGGCGTCGCATCTGGCGGCCAGCGTCATCGGCGCGGTGCTGATCCTGCTGGCGGCGGGCCTGTACCGCAGGTTGGACGGCGCATTCTGGCTGACGCGGCTGCTGCTGCTGTCGGGCGCGGTCTTTTCGATGATGAAGGGGCTGGATTATGAGGAGGCCATCATCCTGCTGGTGATCGCCGCCGTGCTGCAGGCCAGCCGCCGCGATTTCTACCGGACGACCAGCTTCACCTCCGCCGTGCTGTCGAGGGAATGGATCGCGGCATTGTCGATCGCGGTCGGCATTTCGATCTGGATCGGCTTTTTCGCTTTCCGGCATGTCGATTATCAGAGCGACCTGTGGTGGCAGTTCGGCCGCCATCACGACGCTTCGCGATTCCTGCGGGCGGCGCTGGCGACCGGCGTGGTCGTGATCGGCGCGGCGGTCTGGGCGATGATGCAGCCCGCCGCGCAGCGCGGGGACGAGGATGGCGGATCGGCGAGCGGGACGGCGCTGGCGCTGGCGCGGCGGACCGAAGCCTTTCTGGCGCTGACCGGGGACAAGCGTTTTCTGACCTCTCCCACCGGCAGCGCGTTCCTGATGTATCAGGTGCAGGGGCGCAGCTGGATCGTCATGGGCGATCCGGTGGGCGACCCGGCGGAATGGGCGGACCTGCTGTGGCGGATGCGGGAAAGGGCGCATGCGGCGCAGGGATGGCTGCTGCTCTATCAACTGAGCATGGATGCGCTGCCGCTGGCCATCGACCTTGGACTGTCGATCGTCAAATATGGGGAGGAGGCGCGGGTCGACCTGACGCGGTTCAGCCTGGACGGCCCGGCGGCCCGGCCGCTGCGCCATGCGGTCCGCCGGGCCGAGCGGGAGGGCGCGCGGTTCGAGATCGTGCCACGGGCGGACGTGCCCATGCTGATCCCCCGGCTGAAGGCGATTTCGGACGAGTGGCTGGAGGCGAAGGGCGCGACGGAAAAGAGCTTCAGCGTCGGCCGCTTCGATCCGGCCTATCTGCAACAGTTCGACTGCGCCGTGGTGTGCCGGGGCGAGGAGATCGTGGCCTTCGCGAACATATGGGCGGCGGCGGACGGCGGCGAATTGTCCGTGGACCTGATGCGCCATGGAAGTGACGTGCCCTATGGCACGATGGATTTCATGTTTTCCCGGCTGATGCTGTGGGGACGGGACAAGGGCTATCGCTGGTTCACGCTGGGCCTGGCGCCGCTGTCGGGCCTCGCGGCGCGGCCGTTGTCGCCATGGTGGGCCAAGGCCGGAGCCTTTCTCTACCGCCATGGCGAGAGCTTCTATGGCTTCGAGGGGCTTCGCGCCTATAAGACCAAGTTCGCGCCGCAATGGGAGCCGCGCTTCATCGCCGGGCCGCAAGGGCTGTCGATGGCGCGCGCCATGGTCGACCTTCAGCGGCTGGTCGGCGGCGGCCGGGGCAGCGCGGCTTCGCGCATGGGCAGGGCCGCGCGGGACCGGACGGCGGAAGGGGTAGGGCAGTCATGAGCCACAAGATATTGCTGGTCGAGGATGACGCGACGACCGCGGACTATATCGGCAGGGGATTGACGGAGGAGGGGTTCACGGTCGACCGCGCCAGCGATGGCCGCGACGGTCTGTTCCTGGCCACCGGGCGGACCCATGACGCGATCATCCTGGACCGGATGCTGCCGGGCATGGACGGGATGGCGGTGCTGGCGGCGCTGCGCGCGGCGGCGATCGAAACGCCGGTCATCATCCTATCTGCGCTGGCCGCGGCGGAGGATCGGGTTGCGGGGCTGACCACCGGGTCCGACGATTATCTCGCCAAGCCCTTTTCCTTTGCCGAACTGCTCGCGCGCCTGCGCCTGATCATCCGCAGGCGGACGGCGGGGCCTATTCCCGAAACGCGGCTGACCTGCGGCGACCTCAAGATCGACCTGCTGTCGCGCAGGGTGACGCGGGGCGGGCGGACGATAGAGTTGCAGCCGCGCGAGTTTCGCCTGCTCGATTTCCTGATGCGCCATCAGGGCGAGGTGGTGACGCGGACCATGTTGCTGGAAGGGGTGTGGGACTATCATTTCGACCCCGGAACCAACGTGATCGACGTGCATATCAGCAAGCTGCGGCGCAAGATCGACGAGGAAGGGGAAGCGCCGTTGATCCATACGGTAAGGGGCGCGGGCTATCGCCTGGGCGATCAGGGCTGACGCGGCTTCGTGCGGAGGCTTCATTCGGTCATCTGGCGCTTTGCCATCCTCGTCTTCCTGATGCAGATCGCCTGCGTGTTGGTGGCGCTGGCGGCGGTGCACCAGTTCACCAGCCGGTCGATGGCGCATGCGAGCCGGGAGGTGGCGGTGGGCCTGCGCGACGATATCGCGGCGACCTATGCCGCCGCCGGTCCGGCCGCAGCAGGCGCGACCGTCCGCAGCCGGATCGCGTCCGACCCCAGCGGCAATTCGGTGATCCTGCTGCTGTCGCCGGATGGCCGGAAGATCGCGGGCAATCTGGACCATTGGCCAGCGGGGACAGGCAGTTCCGAAACATGGCATCGCGCCCGGCTGGTGCGCAACGACCGCAAGGGCAGGGCGCGGGAAGAGATAGGCGTCGTCGCCGCCCGCTTTCCCGATGGCGCGCGGCTGATGACGGGGCATGTCGTCGAGAATGACTTGCGCGTCGGCGGCTTCCTCCAGACGGCCCTCATTGGCGCGGTGCTGCTGGCGGTGCCGCTGGCAGGCGGCGCGGCGTGGCTGTCGGCGGCGATCATCAAGCGGCGGCTGAAATCGGTCATCGACACGGCGGCGGCGGTCAGCACGGGCGAGATGGAGCGCAGGATCGCGCTGACGGGCAGCGGGGATATGTTCGATGCGCTGGGCCGCGCCATCAACGCCATGCTCGACCAGATCACCCGGCTGGTGGGCGAGTTGCGCCTGGTGACGGACGGGCTGGCCCATGACCTGCGCTCCCCCCTTACGCGCCAGCGCGCCGTTATCGAAAGCGCGCTCAAAAGCAGCCGGGACGAGAGCACCGGGGCCGCTCTGGAAAGCGTGCTGGAGGAGAGCGATACCCTGTTGCGGATGCTGAACACCGCGCTGGTCATCAGCCGGGCGGAGGCGGGGATCGGGCGTGACAGCTTCGCCGCCGTCGACGCCGGGGCGCTGCTGCGTGATTTTCAGGAGATGTACGGCGTCATCGCGGAGGAGAAGGGCGCGACCATCACCGTCGATGCGGAGCCGGCCTTTTCGATCCGGGCGCAACGCGAACTGATCGGACAGGTGCTGTCCAACCTGATCGACAATGCGCTGAAATATGGCGGCACCCATATCCGGCTGTCCGCGCGGCGCGAGCCGGGGCGCATATTGGTGAGCGTGGCGGATAACGGACCCGGTATTGCCGAGGACCGGCGGGAGGAGGCGTTGCGGCGTTTCGCCCGGCTGGATGCTTCGCGCCATATCGCCGGCGCGGGGCTGGGGCTTTCCCTGGCGTCGGCGGTGGCGCGGCTGCATGGCGGCACGCTGGTCCTGTCGGACGCTGGGCCGGGCCTGCTGGTCACGCTGGTGCTGCCGGAGTCCAGTGCGCGGGCGGAGTGATGGCGGCCTGCCGTCCCCGTGCGGTTGCGGACATGGACCCGATCGCCTAGCAGGAGGCACATTGATGTAAAGCAAGAGGTTTTTGCAGTGGAAGCCGCAGAGCGCGAAAGCAGGAGCAAGCTGCGGCGATGGTGGAGCATCTGGGTCGTGGGCGGCGTGGATCACGCGGCCGTCCTCGACCAGATCAGCGAGGATTCCGGCTGGTCAGGGCGATACCTCTTCCTGGTGCTGATTTCCGCATCGATTTCCTTGCTGGGCCTGCTGATGCCGTCGGTCGCGGTGCTGATCGGCGCGATGCTGCTCTCACCCCTCATGATGCCGATCATCGGCCTTGGCTTCGGGATAGCGACGCTCGATTTCCAGGAGATCCGGCGCGCCGCCACTGCGCTGGGCCTGGGATCAGCCGTCGCGGTCATCCTGTCGGTCATTCTGGTTGCCCTGTCGCCGGTCCAGACGATCACGAGCGAGATTGCCGGACGAACGCAGCCGACCCTGTTCGACCTGCTGGTGGCGCTGCTGTCCGCCCTCGCCGGGGCCTATGCCCTGATCCGCGGGCGGGGCGGCACGGTGGTGGGTGTCGCGATCGCCATCGCGCTGATGCCGCCGATCGTGGTGGTCGGATTCGGCATCGCCACTTGGAACTGGACGATCTTTTCCGGCGCGCTGCTGCTGTTCATCACCAACGCGGTGACGATATCGCTGACGGCGGCGCTGGTGGCGCGCGTCTATGGGTTTGGCAGCCATTTATCGCCGCACCATACCGGATGGCAGCTGGTGTTGTTCTTCGCAGGGCTGGGCCTGCTGTCGATCCCCTTGAGCGCGGCGCTCAAGCAGATCGCGTTCGAGGCGGTGGCGCAGCGTCAGGTGCGCGATACCGTGCGGGCGCGCTTTCCTTCGGACGCGCGGCTCAGTCAGGTCGAGATTGACTATGCCCGCTCGCCGATGAGGGTGCGTGCCGTCATGCTGACGCCCGGCATCGTTCCCAGGGCCGACGCGCTGCTGGCGGCCGACCTGCGGGCGCGGCTGGGCCGCCCGGTGGATATCCATGTCGACCAGCTCCGCACCTCGCAGGATGCAGGGGCGACGGAGGCCGCGCAGATCGCCCGCGCGAGCGAGAGCGGGCGGCAGGACTTTGGCAGCCGCCCTGACCAGGCCGCCAGCATCCTGAGCCTTATCGCCGGAACCAGCCCGTCCGCCGTGCGGCTGAACCCCGGACGGCGCAGCCTGGGCGCGACCGCCGCCGTGCTGCCGGGGCTGGGCCTTGAGGGCTATCGCGCGCTGGAAGATCGCGCCCGCCGCGCTTTGCCGGACTGGACGGTGACGCTGGCGCCGCCTGAACAGACGAACCTGCCCGGCGTGCGGATCGATCAGGGCGTGGTCGACGGCAGGCTGCTGGACCTTGCCGCCTGGGCATCGTCGCGCCGGTCGCAGGACATGCAGGTGAACGGGGGAACCGCCGCCCAGCGCCGCGCCATAGCCGAAGGCATCGTATCGCGCGGCGGACGCGCCGTCGAGGGAATAGCGGGCGGGGGCATCCGGCTCAATTGGGTCGTGCCGGAGGCAGCGGCGGACGGGCAGCCGGAGGAAGAGGGCTCCGGCACGCAGCAGCGGCGGGAGTGATATGGCATCTGCCGCCGCCATCGCGCATGTCCATGGCGCGGCAAGTCTTCCCGAAATAAATCGTGCGGGGGCGTTCGAAAGATCATTGCTCCCCTTAGTAGCTGCGATATAAAGAACAGAGACGGCCGATAAGAGTCGTCCAACAAAATTACGTCTGAGGGAGGATGTCTGGATGAAGATGAAGCGCATTTCGCGCGCCGCTATGCTGTGCGCCAGTGTTTCCGCTTTTGCCATGCCTGCTGCGGCTCATGCGCAATCAGGGGCTGAAAGCAGCAACACCGCCGACATTATCGTAACCGCGACCCGGCGTGAAGAAAGGCTGCAAGACGTGCCGATGTCGGTGAACGTCGCCACCGGCGAGCAGCTTGAGCAATTTAAGATTTTCGACGTCAAGGATATCTCGCAACTTGCGCCGGGCCTGCAACTTACCAATACGACTGGCCGTAACAACACGACGACTTTGCGCGGTATCACGTTCGACCCCGATCAGGGGACGGGTCCTGCGGTTCAGGTCTATTATAATGAAGTCCCGGCGGATGCGCAGACCGTCTTCACGGCAGTCTATGATATTCAGCAGATCGAAGTGCTGCGCGGTCCTCAGGGGCTGCTGCGCGGCCTGTCGGCGCCCGCCGGATCGATCACCATCGCCACGCGCAAGCCGGTTTTCGACGGGCCGGACGGCTATATGCAAATCACCGGAACCGACCGGCACGCCTATAATGTGCAGGGCGGCGTATCCCTGCCGTTCAACGACACGCTGGCGATCCGCGTTGCGGGGCTGGTCGATGGCAATCGCGTCAATCAGGTGCGGGACGTCAACAGCGGCGATTATTCGCGCAGCCGGACGGAAAGCGGCCGCATCACGCTGGGCTGGCAGCCCAGCACGGACTTCACCGCTTTCCTGACCTACCAATATCTGCACGCGGACAATCGCGTTTTCCAGCAGGTCGTCGGAAGCGGCAATACGCCGCTGGGCATCTACAGCACATTCTTCGGCACGCCCACGATCCTCGTTCCGCCAGCATTTGGGGGCGGTTCCTTCGCTCCTGATACCAGCGTCGTGTCCGGTCCGCCGCTGAGCGTGTCCGATCGCGGTTCGGTGCAGGAAGGCATCTTCCGCAATCGGAACGAAACGCACCTCGTCAACTTGCAGTTCGACTATGACCTTGGTCCCGCAACGCTGTCATTTGTCGGCGCGCATCAATATACCAAGTTGAAGATCGAGCGGGACCTGGATTCGGCAAACAGCATTCCCGGCTATATCCAGACTTCCAACGTGATCACGCCGTACAAGGTCGATACGGGCGAGTTGCGCCTGGCCTCGAACAATGAGGAAGGTCTTGGCTGGGGAGTGAGCGCCTTCTATTCGAAGCAAACCGGCACGACGCGCGTGCAGCAGGATAGCAGCCTGCTTCTGTACCCCGTGGCGCCGGATGCGCAGGTCAATCCGCCTTGCGCCTTGGTGGGCGGGGCGGCCGTGGGATGCAACGATCCGATCGCGCCCTTTACCGTGGCCAACCAGCTCCCGCTGACGGCGCTGATAAGAGTTCCGGTAAATACGCAGACCTGGTCGTTCAGCGGCAATCTCCGATACAAGACGGGCCCGCTGACCATTCAGGGCGGTTTGCGTTATTCGATCTTGAAGAAGGTGCAGACGACACAGCAGGGGCTTGCAGGGTTCATCAGTTCACCGGCCGAGGAAATCATTCCGGCGCCTTTGCAGCGCATCCGCAATACGCCAATCACTGGCGGGGCGACCATCAACTATGAAGCGACCCCTGACCTGAACATCTATGCCGCCTATGGGCATTCTTTCCGCCAGGGCAGTTCGAAAGTGGCGGGCCCGGCCGTAGTTACCGGCGATCTTATTCAGACCCGGCCGGAAAAGACGGACTCCATTGAAATCGGCATGAAGGGAGCGCTGTTCGATCGCAGGCTGAACTATAGCGTCGCGGCCTTCTATCAGAAGCTGGACGGTTTCCTCAGCCGCTTCACCAATATCTTCTGGTCTTCGCCCGCCAACCCAAGCGGACCCACGGGTGTTTTCGACTTCAACTATAATGGAGACGCCACGATCAAGGGTGTCGAGGCGTCCATCGATGCGCGGCCCACGCCCGATTGGGACCTGAACGTCAGCGCCGCCTATACCAAGGCGCGCTGGGATAATGCCAGGCTGCCGTGCAACGACTATGCGGGCACTGGCGCGCCCAATACCATTGGCGATCCCGACGTTACCGGCCCAGGCAATGTCAGCTACTGCAATATCGACGATAAGCTGGCGAATACGCCGGACTTCAGCCTGAACGCCAATACGGAAGTGCGGTTTCCGATGGACAATGTCACACCCTTTGTCCGGGCGCTGTTGACCTACACGCCCAGCTATTATTGGTGGCAGTCGCAATATAGGTTCAAGCATCGCGAAATCGTCAACCTGTTCGTGGGCGTGCGTTCCAACGATGATAAATGGGAACTGGATGTGTTCGCGAAGAATCTGTTCAATCAGAAGCGGATCACGAACATCTCGCTGG
Organism: Sphingobium sp. DC-2; assembly: GCF_000722555.1. Lineage (NCBI taxonomy): Bacteria > Pseudomonadati > Pseudomonadota > Alphaproteobacteria > Sphingomonadales > Sphingobiaceae > Sphingobium > Sphingobium sp. DC-2. Next base: position 54,927 of record NZ_JNAC01000046.1, read on the forward strand.
GCGAAGTGCAGACCGGCGCTGCTGTCGCTGGCGCGTTCGAGTCCGGCTACAGCACCGTCAACGTCACGAACCCGCGTGAATTCGGCGCGACGCTGAGCTTCAAATGGTGATGCCGCCTGCGACTTGAAGTGTCGAGGAACGGCAATGTGAAGCGCTGAGACTGGACCCTGTTCCCATGGCGGGAGCAGGGTCCTGGCCTTTGCGCAATCGTCTGGTCCTCACCCCGCCGGAGGCTGGGCCGTCAGCCGCGCGCCTGTTCGGCGGCGCGGTGAACATGCCGTATCTTGAGCATGTCCTGCCTGCTCAATATGCCGACAAGGCGGGAGGTGTGCGGATCGATGACCGGGATACGCCCGATGCCGTTGTCGACCATCAGGTCCGCGATCCGGCCGATCGGCTCCTCCGGCCTGGCGACGGGAAGGGATATGTCCGAGAGCACTTCCGCCAATGTGGCGTCCAGCGGCGCGGCGTCCGTCTGCCATCGCAGCGCGTCGGAGCGGGATACGAGCGCGACCAGATGCCCGGCCTCGTCCACCACGGGATAGCTGCGATGCTTCGCATCCGCGAAGAAGCGCACCGTTTGGGCGACCGTCATCGTGCCGGGCAGCGTTTCCGGGTTGGGCGTCATCACCTGTCCCGCTTGCAGGAAGTCGAGCGGATCGACGCTATATTCCTGCAAGACGTGGCGTCCCCGGCGCGCGATCTTTTCCGTCAGGATCGACCGGCGGATGAGGAGGACGCTGACGGCATAGGCACTGGCCGACGCCGCCATGGTAAGCGGCAGCATCGCGAAATCGCCGGTCAGTTCGGCCGCGAACAGCGCCGCCGTCAGAGGCGCGCGCATCGCGCCGCTCATCGTCCCGGCCATGCCCGCCAGCGCCCATAGCGCGCTGCCGCCCGGCAGATAATGGCCGATCACGAAACCGAGCGCGCCGCCGAGCATCAGCAGCGGCGCGAGCACCCCGCCCGAAGTGCCCGAACCAAGGGCGATCAGCCACACCGCCGCCTTCACGAAGAGGAGCGCGAGCGCGACCCGCAGCGCCAGCGATCCGTCGAGCAGGGCCCGGATGCTGTCATAGCCCGCGCCCAGCACATGGGCGTCGATCAGGCCGCCAATCCCCACCGCGACCGCGCCGATGGCGGGCCACCACATCCAATGCAGGGGCAGCCGGGCGAACAGATCCTCCACCCGGTAGAGGAGGATCGACAGCAGCGAGGCCTGACATCCCGCGAGCGCGCCCATGGCGAGAGCGATGCCGATGATGACCGGCTCCAGAGCGATATGGTGGATGACGGGGAACAGCGCCCCGCCGCCGATCAGATGAGGACGCCACAGCAGCGCGGTGAGGGCGGCGATGACGACCGGCACGAAGCTGCGCGGCTTCCATTCGAACAGCAGCACCTCGATCGCGAGGAGGATGGCCGCGACAGGCGTGCCGAAGATCGCGGTCATCCCGGACGCAGCGCCCGCGACGAGCAATGTCTTGCGCTCCGCCGCGCTCAGGTGGAACCGCTGGGCGAACAGAGAGCCGATCGCCCCGCCCGTCATGATGATCGGCCCTTCCGCGCCGAACGGCCCGCCGCTGCCGATGGAGATGGCGGAGGACAGGGGCTTGAGGATGGCGACCTTGGGCGAAAGGCGGCTTTCGCCATAGAGGATCGCCTCTATCGCCTCCGGTATGCCGTGGCCGCGAATCTTGTCCGAACCGAAACGGGCCATCAGGCCGACGATGAGGCTGCCGATGACCGGAATGACGGCGACCGCCGGGCCAAGGCTGTTGCCGGTGATCTCGGACGGCGCAGCGGAGAGGCGGCCGAACCAGAAGATGTTGGTGGCGGCCGCTATCGCCTTCAACAGCAGCCATGCCCCCATGGCGCCGCCTGTCCCCACCACGATGGCCGCCGCCGCCAGCATCAGCATGCGCCGGTCGGCGCTGTGGTCGGCCAGGCGCGGGGGAGAGGAGGAAAGGTTGAAGGAACGCATCGCGGGTCCATCCAAAGGAACAAGGAAGGCGCGCCAATATATCGTAGTACGATATTTATCAATGCCGCATGACGGCGTAGAGGTGTCTTATGCCTGCCGACCTTTCCGATGCCGATTATGCGACCCTCGCGGAATTCCGATATTCCCTGCGCCAATTCCTGGCGTTCAGCGAGAATCGCGCTGCGGCTTGCGGGCTGACGCCGCAGCAGCATCAGGCGCTGCTCGCGATCCGCGCGGCCCCGTCAGGGGAGGCGACGGTAGGTTATGTCGCGGACCGGCTGATCCTGAAACCGCACAGTGCGAGCGGCCTGATCGACCGGCTGGTGGCGCTGAATCTGGTCCAGCGCCAGCCATCGGCGCGGGACAGGCGGCAGGCGCTGCTGCTTTTGACCGAACAGGCGCATGGCATTCTGGCGCGATTAAGCGCGGTCCACCGCGAGGAGATATTGCGCCTGCGTCCTATGCTGATGGAATTGCTTGAAACGCTGGCGCAATCCTGAAGCGGCCGCGCGCGGCGAGGCGCCAGTCCACCCAAGCCGCGGTCAATAGAGCGAAGTGCATTTCTCCGGGAAGGAGGATCACATCCTCCCGCCCCTTCTCTGTCAGTTGGAGAAGTGAATTTCCGCCCTTGATGAATCAAGGGCGTCCGCCACGATCAGGGTTTGATCAGAACCTTGCACTGGGTCGTCGGCTTGCGGAGCGCCTCAAACGCTTCGGGCAGTTCATCCAGGCTGACCGTTGCCGTATGCAGCGGTTGCGTATCGACCTCGCGCCGCGCCAGCGCGTCGATGACAGCGGCAAAATCGCTTTCGGTATAGGCCTGGCTAAAGCGGATCGTCACTTCCTTGCCCAGGGCGGCGATGGGCGCAAGCGTATCCTCCTGGAACACGACACCCGCGATGACCACGCGGCCGCGCACGGCTGCGAAATCCACCGCCTGCCGCATCATGCCGGGCAGGCCGACGCATTCGAACACGACGGAGGGGCGCGCTTTGCCGGTGGCCTTGCGGAATGCCTCCAGCACATCCTCCTTGCGGGGATCGATCACGGCCGTCGCCCCGACGTCCATTGCACGGGCGCGGCGGCTTTCGGACATCTCGCTGACGATCACGTCACGCGCGCCCGCATGGCGCGCGAACAACGCCACGGCAGCGCCGATCGGACCGCCGCCCAGGACCAGAACCGACGCTCCACGCGGCATTTCGGCCATGCCGACGATATGATGGCCCACCGCCAGCGGCTCGACCATCGCGCCTTCCTCAAAGCTGACGCCATCGGGCAGGCGCTGGAGCATGGAGCCGCGCGCCGCGACATATTGGGCATAGGCGCCCTGGGCGTTCAGATAGCATCCGGTGAACAGATTTTCGCTGCACAAGGCGGGCAGCCCCTGGTCGCAGGCGTCGCAGCTATTGCAAGCGTTGAGCGGCAGCGCGGTCACACGGTCACCGGCTTTCCATCCCGTCACTGCCGATCCTACCGCGGCGATCGTGCCCGCAAATTCATGGCCCAGGATGAGGCCCGCGGGGGTGTGCTCTCCTTCGCTCATGTGAAGGTCAGAACCGCAGATGCCCGCATTTTCGACCGTCAGGATAACCTGGTCCGGCGCAGGGGTGGGATCGGCCACGGTCTGGATGGACAGTGGCTTTCCTACGCCTTCGAAAATTGCAGCACGCATTGCGGTTCGTCCTTTCTAGCGATCTTCAATCGGTGGCAGCAAAGGCGGTCGTCATCTGCATGCATCTGCTCCGCGGGCGCCTCTCCTTTGGTTCATTCTACCGTTGGTCAAGTGCCTTGCAACAGGGGTATGGCGGGTGAGTGATATTGCTCGGGGCTGGAAGTGAAGGATTGTCGCGATAGAACATGGTTCGCACGCCGGGGGGAAAGGCATGAATGGGCAACGGGGCCGCGCCGAGGGTAATTGGCGAGCGATGCTGACAGGAGATCTGCACTGGCGGGGGGCGTTCGTGGACAGTTGTGTAAGTAGATCCGGCCGGATCGGACCTGTTGCTGCATTCGCGAACTGGGCAAATTCGCGCTCGCGTTCAACACCGCTTGTTACCGGCGAGCCGAAGATTGACGCATATCCCTGTCGGCAGGCGTCGCCACGCATATCAGCGACCCGCGCTTAGGCTGCGGTACTGCTCATGATTTGCTTATGGGGATTTCACAGGCAACTTTTGGAGTGATCCCCTATTTGGGGTAAGTTGCTGTATTATTATTTGGAGTGGATGGTGGACGCACTAGGGCTCGAACCTAGGACCCGCTGATTAAGAGTCCAAGGAAAATGTTATAAATCAGGTATTTGACTGCATTCGTTCACATTATTTCTTAACAAGAATTGCCAGCAAATCCTTTGTTTGCACAATGGGCCACAACACAAAAGTGGTCACATGTTTTTGACAATATTCGACGGAGCGTGCCGCTGTTCAATGTCCGGGATCGGGGCGTGAAGGGCCGATGAGTTTTCCCACCGGGCCTATGCGCGGTCAGGCTGCAGCAGGGAGGCATAAGCGCCGCCTTGCGCCAGGAGCACCTCATGCGTCCCACATTCGACCACGCGGCCTTGCTTCATAACGACGATCATGTCGGCAGAACGAACAGTGGAGAGCCGGTGGGCGATGGTGATCGTCGTCCGCCCCTTGGACAACGCCGCCAGCGCCGCGCTCATCGCCTGTTCGGTGCGGGTGTCGAGCGCGCTGGTGGCCTCGTCGAGCAGCAGGATCGGTGGATCGCGCAAGATCGTGCGGGCGAGCGCAAGACGCTGCTTCTCGCCGCCAGAGAAGCGATAACCGCGCTCGCCGACCACGGTCTTATAACCTTCCGGCAGCGCCTCGATCTGGGTGGCGATCTGAGCGGCGCGGGCAGCGGCGGCGAGTTCGGCACCGGTGGCATCCGGTTTGGCAAAACGCAGATTGTCCGCGATGCTCGCGTTGAGCAGATAAGGCTCCTGTGTGACGACCCCAAGCACCTCCGTTAGCGAGGAAAGCTTGAGGTCGCGGATATCAATGCCATCAAACCGGATCGCGCCCTCATCGACATCGTACAGGCGCGCCAGCAGGTATCCGAGCGTCGTCTTGCCCGATCCGGTCGCGCCGACGATAGCGACATGCGATCCGGCAGGGATATCGATCGAGACGTTGCGCAACGTGGGCTCACCGCCCTTTTCATAAGCAAAGGTAACATTCTCGATCGTGACCGCGCCGCGCATGTGATCGGGCGTGACCGCGATGGCATCGGGGCGCTCGACGATTTCCACCGGCCTGTCGAGATAGTCGAACACCCGCGCGAACAAGGCCCGCGTCGTCCGGACCTCAAGCCCCGTGCGCAAAAGCTCCTGAAGCGGCCAGAGCACGCTCAGGTTCAACTTTGTACGACCTGCTTGAAAAGGAGGTAGCAAAATGCTACCTGCTGAATCGGAGGTGATCCATGGCCCAGTCCATCAAGCTTGGCGACGATATCATGAAGATCGTCCGCCGCGAGTCCGAGTTACAGAGCCGCTCGATTGCCGGCCAGATCGCGCATTGGGTGCGTATAGGCCGCGCCATCGAGAAATCGGGCAATTTCGATCATGCCCGGATCACCGCTGCGCTCGCTGGCAACATCGAGACGACCGACCTCACTGATGAGGAAAAGGATGTCTGGCTCGACAGCTTTGTCGAGAAGATGGGGCAGCCTGGGGCCGATGAAGACGCTTTCTTTACCCGGCGGCAGCAGCTTGGTCTGGGTGTGGGGCTGGACGAGGGTGGCAATCTCGTGCGTGAGAAGGCCGCGCATAAGGCATGACGCCGACGATGATCGTGCTTGGCGGACCGAACGGCGCCGGCAAGTCGACCCTCTACCAGACCCGTGTAGCACCAAGCTTCGCAGGACCCTTCATCAACGCCGACATCATCCAGCGCGACGAACTGCGCGATTCTTCTCCAGCCGCGTCTTACGAAGCTGCCAGAATCGCGTCTTCGCGCCGGGCTGACTATCTCACTCGAGGTCGGGATTTCGTGACCGAAACGGTCTTCTCACATCCCTCCAAGCTTGAACTGATCGACGAAGCACGAACCAAAGGCTTCACCGTCATTGTGATGCATGTCGGTGTCGACACGCCAGATCTCTCTGTCGCGCGTGTCGGTACGCGTGTCGAGGAAGGCGGACACATCGTCCCCGAGGACAAGATCCGCGCCCGTTACGCGCGTGGCGCGCCATTCATCCGCGCTGCAATCCTCAAGGCGGATCGTGGCATGGTCTTCGACAATTCGCGCCTCAATCAGCCGCCAAGCCATTGCCTGACATTCGCGAACGGGCGCCTGGTCTTCGCGTTGCCGCGCCTGCCCGACTGGATCAGATCGGTTTATGAAGCAGACTTGGAGATCTGAAGCGAAGTGCGAAGGGTGGCCGGAAAGCGACCCGGTTCCAGCCAGGTAATCGAGCCTACTCTTCATTGAGTGTCGTTTGCATTGAATGTCGTTTGCACAGCCGATCGTCCACCCTGCGTCCAGATGTCGAATGTCGACTGACCTTCCTCGGCCATCATCTGGATGATGGAGATTTCGCGTTCTGCAAGGGGCCGTTGAAGTTCCGCATAAAGCGCTCGGTCGTCGAACCCGGCGCGCGCCGCAGCGTGTCGGTTCGTTGCGAACCGGACAGCCGAGATGCGCGACCAGTAAATGGCTGACATGCACATGGGGCAAGGTTCGGAGCTTGAGTATAGAATGCAGCCATCGAGGAACGGCGCCTCGAGCGTCTTGCAGGCGCTCCGAATTGCAACGATCTCGGCGTGAGCGGTCGGATCCTTGTCAGCATGAACGTGATTGAAGCCTTCCCCGACGATGGCTCCTTCCTTCACGATCACCGCCCCGAAGGGCGGTCCCGAACCTTTTGAGATTGCCTCCTGAGAAAGGGCGATAGCGCGTGCCATCGCTTCCTCAGGCAGAACAGGATTGCGCATCATTGTCTCCGACCGGGGATATTGCTGCTTACGTGCAGTCATCTTGCACCCGGCCAATAATGGGAGTCCGGCAAGGGCCGGGGGCCGAAAATTGCCTGTCCCACCCGCACGACGGTAGCGCCTTCCTCTATGGCGATTTCATAGTCGCCTGACATGCCCATGGAGAGACCATGCCAGTGCTGGGATGGATGGCCTTCCTGCAGGAGGCGTTGCTGTACCTCGCTCAGATCGCGAAAACATTGGCGGACCCGGGCCTTGTCATCGGAAAAGATCGCCAGCGTCATCAGACCGCGCACGCGCAGCGCGGTGAAGGCCGGCAATTCTCTGGCAAAGGCGACCACTTCTTCGGGAGGCAACCCGAATTTGCTCGCCTCGCGGGAGGTGTTGACCTGAACGAACACGTCGAGGCTCTTGCCCTCTGCCTGCAGGCGCCGGTCGAGCGCTTCAGCGAGGCGGAGGCTGTCAAGCGCCTGAAACTCGCTGGCAAAACGGGTGAGGAACTTGACCTTGTTGGTCTGCAAATGGCCGATCACGCTCCACTGCACCGGCAGATCGGCCAGCGCCTCCGCCTTGCTGCGGGCTTCCTGCACCTTGTTCTCGCCGAAGCAGTCGAGGCCGGCGGCAAAGGCCTGTCGCACCCGCTCGGACGGCAAGGTCTTGGTGACCGGCAGCAGTCGGACGGAGCCCGGATCGCGATCGGCACGCGCACAAGCCGCTGCGATCCGGGCGCGCACGATCGCAAGATTGGCGATGAGGGTATCGCTCATTGGGCGCTTGTACCTAAGGTTCGAGCGGGAAGGCTGCGGTAAGATCGCGCACCTGTTGTCGTGCCGCGTCGACAATGGCTTCGTCCGGTGTGCGACCGTGACGGGCGGCATCGAGCAGGGTGAGGATCATCTGTCCGATCAGCCTGTATTCCGCCGGGCCGAATCCGCGCGAGGTGCCCGCCGGGGAGCCGAGACGGATGCCGGAAGGGGCAGAGGGGGGCTGGGTATCGAACGGAATTGTGTTCTTATTGATGGTGAGCCCTGCGCTTTCGAGCAGCTCGGCGGCAAATTGGCCATCAATGCCGAAGGAGCGCAGGTCGACGAGCTGCAAATGGCAATCGGTACCGCCCGTGACGAGGCGCAGGCCCCCATCGGCCAGCACGTCGCCCAGCACACGGGCATTGTCGCAGACCCGTATCGCATAGTCTTCGAAAGCGGAACTTCCGGCTTCGCCGAAGGCAACGGCCTTTGCGGCGATGACGTGCATCAGCGGGCCGCCTTGCGTGCCGGGGAAAACGGCCTTATCGATCCTCCTGCCCAGTTCGGGATCGTTGCTCAGGATCACGCCGCCACGCGGGCCGCGCAATGTCTTGTGCGTGGTCGAGGTCACGACATGGGCATGTGGTAACGGGTTGGGGTATAGCCCGGCGACGATGAGGCCGGCATAATGGGCAACATCGGCCAGGAGATAGGCGCCCACCTCGTCGGCGATGGCGCGTATCGCGGCAAAATCGATCCTGCGCGGATAGGCTGATCCCCCGGCGATGATGAGGCGCGGTCTGGTTTCGTGAGCGACACGGGCAAGATCCTCCAGATCGATCCGCTCATCCTCGCACCGCACCTTGTAGCTTGCGGCCTGGAACCAGCGGCCCGACAGCGTGACCTTGGCGCCGTGCGTCAGATGCCCGCCGCAGGCGAGATCAAGGCCGAGAATGGTATCCCCCGGCTGTAGCAGTGCGAAGAGCACCGCGAGATTGGCATTTGCACCGCTATGCGGCTGCACATTGGCCCAGTTCGCATCGAACAGGCGCTGGAGGCGGCGAAGAGCCAGTTGCTCGACCGCGTCCGACGGGCCACAGCCGCCATAATAGCGCCGCCCGGGATAGCCTTCGGCATATTTGTTGGTGAAGATCGAGCCCTGTGCGGTCCGCACCGCGCGGCTGGCGAAATTCTCGCTGGCGATTAGCTCGATCCGCTCCTGCTGCCGTTGGCGCTCGGCCTCGATGATGGCGAACACATCCGGGTCGGCGCTGGCGATGTCGTCCGGCACCACCTCGCCGCCCAACCGGGAAGCGGTGCCGAACGACGGCGCAAGGAGAAGGGCAGGGGGGTGGAGGGTCATGGCCGCAACTCCTTTAGCCATTGGGAAAACATCAGCCGGCCGGCATCGCGCAACGCAGCTCCGTGACGCGCCGCCTCCGCACGCAGGGCGCATGGGTCGATGCCTGCGGCCGCAAGTTCGCAGGCGTGGCCGATCAGCCAGCGCTCGATCCGCTCGCCGTCCGCCTCCGGGTGAAATTGCAGGCCGAGGATGTTGGGACCGAGGGCAAAAGCCTGATGATCACAGGCGGCGGTTTCCGCCAGTCGTTCGGCACCGGCTGGCATCTCGAACCTGTCGCCATGCCAATGCAGTACCGGCGTGTCGATGAGGTGAGCGAGGGGGCCTGCGGCACCGGCCCTTGTCAGCGAAATGGGTGCAAAGCCGATTTCCTTCTCATCCCCGGGGGCTACGCCAGCGCCGAGCGCTGCCGCCATGATCTGAGCGCCGAGGCATATGCCCAATGTCGGCCGATCGGCAGCGAGCCGTTCCTTCAGCAGTTGCATCTCATCGACGAGAAAGGGATGGCTTCGCGTCTCATACACCCCGACCGGCCCACCCAATGCGATGATGAGATCGGTTTCCACCGGCGCCACCGTTGCGAGGTCATCCACGCCGACATCGCAATAGCGCAGCGCATAGCCAGCCTGCGCGAGCGGTTGCGCGAAGGTGCCAAGATCCTCGAACGGAACATGGCGGATGGCCACCGCGCTTTTCTGCATTGCTGTCCTCCTCGAAAGTCAGGCTGGCCATAGATAGAAACCGGCCTATATAGATGATCCAGTTTTGTGATATCAGTTAGGCCAGTTGATGCGTAACCTGACAATCGAACTCGATCCGCAATCGACACGGCCGCCTTATCTAAAAGTCGCCGACGCGCTGGTTTCCGCCATAGAAACCGGGCGGCTGAAGCCCGGCGCGCGGCTTCCGGGAACGCGCGCACTTGCACAGGCGCTTGGCCTCAACCGTAACACGGTGGATGCAGGCTATCAGGAGGCCATGGCGCAGGGATGGTTGGTGGCGGAGCCGTCGCGCGGGACCTTTGTCGCGCGTAACCTGCCCGACATCGGCCTGGCGCTGAATGCTGGGCTGAAGGCGGTGGCCAAGCCGGCTGCAAGCGCGAAAAGCGCGGAGCCGCACTTGTCGTTCACCGATGGGGCAGCGGATGCGCGGTTGCTTCCCGCTGCGGTGATGGCACGATCACTCCGGCGGGCCCTGGTCCGCAAGAAAGCACTTTCATCGCTCGGATATGATGATGCGCGCGGGACCACGGCGCTCCGCGGGGCCTTGATGGCGCATCTCGTGGCCGAGCGCGGACTGACGTTTGAATCGCACGACCTGATGGTGACGCGCGGAAGCCAGATGGCCCTGTTCCTCGCGGCGCAGGCAATTGCGGTTCCAGGCATGGCGATTGCCGTCGAGAATCCCGGCTATCCGCTGGCCGTTGCGGCGTTCAGGGCCGCAGGCCTGAAAGTGGTTCCCATCGAAGTAGACGAGGGAGGCCTCTCGATCGATGCGCTCGAAGCGGCGCTGGCGCGCGACCCGGCGATCCGGGCGGTGTATGTCACGCCGCATCATCAATACCCCACCACTGTCACCATGGGGGCGGCGCGACGGCTCCGTCTGGTCGAGCTTGCCCGCAACACGCCGCTCACCATCCTCGAAGACGATTATGACCATGATTATCGGTTCGAGGGTGCGCCCGTGCTGCCAATTGCGGCTCGGGCGGCCGGAGAAGCGGTCGTCTATATCGGCTCCCTGTCCAAACTGCTCGCGCCCGGAATCCGGCTTGGTTATGTCGTTGCCGCACCCGATCTGGTGGCGCGCATGGCCATGATCCGGGAAGCGATCGACCGGCAGGGCGACGGCCCGCTGGAAGAGGCGGTGGCGTTGATGATCGCGGACGGCGAACTCGCCCGTCATGCGCGCAAGGCGCGGCGCATCTATCACGCGCGCCGGGATCATCTTGGCGAGCGGCTGGCCGCTTCCTTGCCCGAGGCATTGGCGTTCGAAATCCCACGCGGCGGCCTGGCTCTATGGGCGAAGGTCATCGACGGCACCGATGCCGATCGCTGGAGCGATGCCGCCGCGCGACTTGGCCTTTCGCTCACGCCGGCGGCGCGGCACAGCATCGATGGGCTTGCGCCTTCCGCCTTCCGCTTGGGCTATGCGGGGCTCGATGAGCGGGAAATCGACCGGGCCGTCGAGCTGATGACTGCTGCCCATCTGCGGAATTGAGCGCAGAGAGCCATGGTGGCTGCCTCCGCCGGCTATCCCCTCCGGTCTATCCGAAAGCGCTGGGGCGTGGCGCCCGTGGCTTCGCGAAACTTGGTCGCGAAATGGCTTTGGTTTTGGTAGCCCACTGCGAAAGCGATCTGGGTAATTGTCATCTCGCTGCTGAGGAGAAGAATTTTGGCGCGCTCGATCCGTCTGGTCAGGACGAATCGATGCGGCGGTACACCCATGGATTGACGGAAGGCCTGACCGAAATGATGCAGGCTCAGTCCGGAGATGCCGGCCAGGGTCGTCAAGCTAAGATCATCGCCAAGATGAGCCTCGATGTAGTCGATCACCTGCCGCAGCCGCGCTGATCCCAATCCGCCTTTGATCGGCCGGGGCTGCCATTTTGCATCGCTGTAATGGCGAAAGAGATGGACGGCGAGAATGACGCCAAGTTGTTCTGCAAAAAGGCTTCCACCTGCACCGCCTTCGTCGAGTTCTTCTCGCCAGGTTATCGCCGCGCGCAACAGTCTTTCATTTCGGGTCGCCACCACCGTCCGCAAACTTGCACTGTCTTGTCCGAATGTCTCCTGGCCAACACGGTCCAGCAGGTTCTGATCGAGTGCCATGCCAAGAATTGTTGGGTGTGCCGTCCATCGTTGGAAGAAGGGATTGTCTCCGGGATTGATATGGACGTCGCCGAACTCAACGGTCTTCGTCTGAAGAAGGTCACTTCCGGGCAAACGCCAGTCTATGTTGATAGGGGAGCCCATGTGTACGACGATAGAAAGCTGTTTGCCGCCAATGTACCCGCCTTCATTAGGCGCAAGTGAGCCGTGGACGATATTCACCCCGCCGTGGCTCACATGGGCATCAAGCCGAACGCGCTGCGTGCTCAAGGGATATGAGAAATCGATCAGTTCGGCGTGTTTCATCAATGCTCAGTCATTCCTCTCTTGGTTCTTAGCGACATGAGCGCGCCGCAGAACGCCAGGAGGAGCGCAACGCCGAAGGCTGCCCCATATCCGAAGGAAGCGGCGATGAAGGTCGCAAGGGAGCTGCCGCCCATCTCGCCAAGATCGCGTGTACTTTGCACACCCGTCATGTCCGTGCCGGCCTGATCGGCTTTCTGGGCAAAGGCCATGGCAAGCGTCATCAACGCAACCGAAACACTGCCACTGCCAATTGAACCTGCCACGACCGCAATCAGCGCCATCGTGTGCGTGATGTCGGCCTCGCTGGCACTTGCTTGCATCCACAGGGCGGCTGACAGTGCGAGGCAAGCGAGGCCGGAGATCAGGACAAATCGGATTCCGGCCCGGTTGATTAGCCAGGCACCGCCGCCGCAGCCGATCACGATCGTCGCTACGCCGCCCGCCATGCCGAGCGCACCGATCTGTTCGAGAGGCCAGCCGTGGTCAACCAGTAGGAGCTTGAACAGCGCGAAGGTCGAGCTGGCGGCGACCGCCGTCAGCAGGGCGAGGGCAAGGATCGCCGCGGCACCCCGGCGCCTGATGAGGCGGCCGAGGCTGGCGCGGGGGCGCTCGCTCGATTGCCGGTCAGTGCCGGGTTCGCTCCACAGCAGCGCAAGCAGCAGGCCCACCCCGACAATGGCGGCAACGGCCAGCAGAGCAACCGTTAGTCCGAACAGCCCGGCGAGGATCAGGCAACCCGAGCCGCCGATGAAGAACCCCACCATCGTGCCGCCGACCTGTAAGGCATTGGCTCTGGCGAGCGCAGGGCCATGGACATTCTCCGCCGTCAGCCCATCGGTGGCAGTATCTTGCGTGGCCGAAGCGAGCGAGGAGAGGGTGAACAGCGCCAGTGCGACAGGCGTTGCGGGGCCGGTCAGGCCGATGGCGGCCACGAGCAACAGGCAGAGCAGCACGATGCTTTGCATCGGAATGATCCAGCTGCGCCGCTTGCCCAAACGCGGAGACCATGCATTGTCGACCATCGGTGCCCAGAGGAATTTGAGAATCCACGGCAGGCCAACCAGCGGCAGAAGCGCCAGCCATTGCAGCGAGACCCCGTGCTGCCGAAGCAGGGTCGGCAAGGTCTCCATGGCAAGGCCGAGCGGAATGCCTTGTGTCATGTAGAGAAAGGCGATGAGTGCGAAGAGACGCCATTCGGCGCGTGAGAGCATGATCGTCATGAGTGGGAAGCTTTGCTTGCAGAGGGAGGGGAGCGGCGCAGGCGTCGACGCTGCATCCACAGGAAGAGGCCGGAACAGGCGAGGACCCCGCACAACAGGGCGCAGGCGAGGTAGAGACCGCGCACCGCCGCACTGCTCCAAAGGCCGGTATGGAGAGATTTGGCGGCGATCATCACCTGCATGAAGGCAGGCACCGGTTTGACGAGCAGGATCTGGCCGCTCTGCCGGTCGAACGCGAGCGTGCGCGATTTGGCCCAAGGCGCGGCACTACGATCCAGCAGTATGATCGCGATAGGGCCTTCACCGCGACCCGGCATAATGCCCTGAATTTCCGCGCCGGAATGGAGGGCAAGCGCTGTGGACGCCATGACAGCAAGGCTGGCCGGGTGGACCTGTTCCATCGTTCGCGGCGCGGAACGCTCCGGCCCGGATCGGAACTCGCCGAGCGTCTTGAACGCGAGCAGCATTGCACCGGTCACGCTCAGCAGCAGCAGGAAGACCAGCGCGACAAGGCCGGTCCATTTGTGCAGCGAGGCGAGCGGGTAGGCCCCATGCCATGGCGCGCGGCGCAGCACCCGCATCCGGCGGCGCATGATCGCAAAGCCGGTTATGGCAAGCGTCAGCAGCCCCAGCGAGGTGGTCAGCAAGACCAGCTTGCCTGGCAGGCCGATCAACAGGCTGTTGTGCAGGTCCAGCAGGACTTCGCGCAGCGACGACCCGCTGCGCGCCACGGCGAGAATGCGACCATCTCCGGGATCGAAAGAAACGGTCCGGCCAGTCCTGTTCTCGTCCCGCAAGGCGAGTGTCCACTCCTTGTCCGGAGAAAGGCCCGGCATAATCAACCCGATCTGCGCTTGCGGAAAGCGATGGTTCGCCTCGGCCATGGCCCTGTCGATCCCGACGGGAACGAGCGGGCTGGTCGCTCCCATGGGCCATGCGGCCAGGATAAGCAGGCCAATGCCCGTCAGCGTCAGGATCAGAAAGGGTGCAAGGCAGGCCAGCCCGATCCAGCGGTGAAGTTTCCAGAGTGCTGCGCGCATCGTTACGAACCATCAAGCCATGGCCGCATCCGCGTTCCGCCCGCCGGTGTTACGAACATCAACCGCGAGGGTTCGCGCAGCAGTAGACGGTGCCAGGTGCCGACGGGCACGAGGCAGCTCTGCCCGGCGCGCAGGGGGAGGGGCGCGTGCTCACACCCGCCTTCGTCCGCGATCACGACGTCGATTGCGCCTTCGAGCAGATAGAGCAGTTCATCGCCATGCGGGTGCATTTCCCACTTCTCGGGATGCAGGTCCTTCGGATCGACCGGCGCGAACATGCCGATCACCCTTTCTCCCTGCGACCTGTTGATCTCTCTCCATGCCTCGGGCGAACGGGGCAGGGGGGATGCCTTGCGGGCCTCGGAGTCGAGCCGGACCAGCGTATCGAGCGGGTCGAACAAGGTGACGGCCATGTCAGTACCTCAGGCGAAGGGTGGCCATCACGCTACGCGGGTCACCATACCAATTGTTCCACGCCGTCCCGCCAAGGGTGCGGAAATAGCGTTTGTCGAACAGATTGCTGGCGTTGAGCGCGAGATCGATCCTGGGCGTGATCGCGTAATCGGCCCGCAGATCGACTACGGCGTAGCTGCCCTGAGTCATGCGGACGCCGCCCGAAGTCGTGTAGAAGCTGCTTTGCCAATTGACGCCCGCGCCGACACCGAGCCGCCCGTCAAGTGCCGGAACCCGATAATGCGTCCACAGCTTCACCATGTGGTGCGGGGTGATGGTGGAAAATTCCGTTCCCTCACTGCTGCTGGGGTCGCCGGTAGCCGTGCGGTCGCGCAGATATTCGGTGTCGGTATAGGTATAGCCCGCCTGGATGCTCCAGCCCTGGGCCAGTTCGCCCTGAATTTCAGCGTCGATTCCTTTGCTCTCCACTTCGCCATCCGCGATATAAGCGCAGACCGATCCGGGGGCGCAGGGATAGTCGGGATCGAGCTGTGCCCGGTTCTTCTGGCGAATGCGGAACAGGGCAATGGAGGCGTTGAGCTTGTCGCCGAACCAACTTCCTTTAAGCCCGGCCTCAATGTTGTTGCCGGTCATCGGATTGATGACTTCGCCTTCATAGGTAAGATTGCTCTGGGGCGTGAAGATCGACGTGTAGCTGGCATAGAAGGAGAAGGGACCGCCGACCTTCCAGACCACGCCACCATAAGGCGTGAACTCGCTGTCGACCTGATAGCGCCCAGTTGGGGTGAGCGGCCCGCCGATGCTGGCGCGGCGCACGGTTTCGGTTTCCCACCAGCTTAGGCGGCCGCCGCCGATCAGTGTCAGCTGCTCGGCCAGCTTCAGGCGCAGCACTGCATATCCGCCATATTGTCTGGTGTCGGTCGTCTGTTCGCCCGCCCATGTCCGGGTGTCGGGCTTGGGCGTCGTCACCGGTCGGTCGGTGAACAGGTTCACAGGGCCCATCATGCCGGGCAGGCTGTAGGAGACCTGCTGCGTATGGCCGTCCCAATAGTTGGCGCCGATCAGGATCTGGTGACGCTGCCCGAACAGGTCGAACCCGCCCGAGACATAGCCGTCGAGATCGGTCTCGCGGTTGTCGAAATCGTAGGCCCCGCCGTACAGGATCGGGCCGAGACCGGTCTCGCGGTCTACTGCGCCATAGGCGCTCGCGTAGGTCATGTCGCTGTCGCCATTGATCCGGCTCACCGCCAGCCTCGCTTCCCAGTCACTGCCGAAATCGTGGCGCAACTCGGCGAACAGCTGTGTGTTGTTCCAGTTGCGCTCCGACCAGTCCGCGCCGGTGTAGCGCGAACGGGGCAGGTCGAGCGCTCCGCCGTCGCTGTATCGCGGCACGCCCATATAGGTGCCGTCATCGCGCACATCCTGCCATTTGATAGTCGCGGCGAGCACGGTGCGCGGTGTGACGTTCCACTCCAGCGTGCCGTAGCCGAGCACCTTGTTGCGGTGGCCAACGTCGTAATAATAGTCGCGATCCTCGACCACGCCGACCGCACGGGCACGCAGATCGCCGCCGCTGGTAAGGGGGATGCTGACATCGCCTTCGGCGCGATAGTTGTTCCAGCTTCCTCCGCTCAGCGTGGCATTCGCTGACAGGTCGCGGCCGGGCCGTTTGCGCACCAGATTGATGGTGCCCGAGGGGTTGCCGGTGCCCTGCAACAGCCCACTGGCGCCGCGCAGCAGTTCCACCCTTTCATAGATCGCCATGTCTTCGGTGTTGACGGCCTCGTTCCAGCCCGATGTCGGGATGTCGTCGAAATTGAGCGTGTCGATCACAAAGCCGCGCGAGTAATAGGCAGTGCGCAAGCGCGTGCCCGGCTGAACCGTCACGCCCGGCGCATTTGCCATCACATCGTCGAGCGTTATGAGGCGCTGCTCGTCAAGCCGCTTGCGGTCGATGATGCTGATGGTTTGCGGCGTTTCGGCAATGGTCAGCGGTAATCGCGTACCAATGCCAACACCTTCCGGCATGGCCGCGGTGACGATGATGACATTGGCGGGCACGTCATCGTCAGCCCGATCGCGGGCGCTTGCGACAGATGGAACAGCCAGCGCCAAGGCAAGGATGGAAAGGGAAGCGCCAGCGCACAGCCCCGGTATGCGTGAAACGGACATAGAACCTCGATTGATGCGAATGATTATCAATAGTGGCTCTAGGCGTGGCGGTGCTTCCTGTCTTTTCGATTGCCGGTAAAGATCTTTCGAAATGTGGTCAGTTTATGCCGTGGCGGGAAAGGCTACCGGGCGTAACGCCAAAGCGGCGGGTGAAGGCGACCGTGAAGTGGGGCAGAGTATAGCCGGTCTGTTCGGCCGCAAGCGTTGCGGACATGCCGCCATCCAATAGATGCCAGGCTTCCCGCAGGCGCAGTTCGCGCAGATATTCGCTGATGCTTGAGCCGAATAGGCGCTGGAAACCGACCGTCATTTTCCGGTGACCGAAGCCGAACTGGCGCGCCAGCACATCGACGGTGGGCGGATCGCGCCAATGGCTGTCGAGAAAGTCGCGCAGTTGATGGAGCCGCTGCACCTCTCTGGCATTGGCGAGCGAGGGCTGGCTGTTCGGACGGCCCCCGCGCATGGCCTCGACCGCAAGCGCCGCCAGTTCAAGGGCCTTGCCCGAATTGTGCAAACGCCCGGCTGCACCGCGAAAGGGGCGATGGAGGATACTGGTGGCAAGGCTTCCCATCGCGCGCGGCGTACTGCGCATGGCGTGAAATATGCCGCCGCGCTCCACGCTTGCGGGCAGATTCTGTTCGAGCAAATCCTCGACCAGCCCGGCTTCGAGAAAAAGCGTGAGATACTGCAGCTTCAGGCCTTCCGCGAAATGGTGGCCCAGTCGCCAGTTGTCGCGGCATACGAAAAGGCTGCTGGTGCCTGCGGTGACAATTTCTCTCGCATGGTCGTCCACATTAAGAGAGAAACTGCCATCGATGAGTAAGGCCAGTTTTATGCCCGGCCCGAGATGTTCTTGAGCCTGCTGCGCGGCGCGAAAGCTCTGCGTGCCGCCGCTCAGATGGATGCCGGGCGTTGGCTCGTTTGTCCAGGCTGATGGGCGGGTGGGTAACGGCGTCGCGCTGTTCATGCGTATTCTCGGTTCAGTCGGTGGCATTCTCGCTATTGAGACGTAATCGCAACTAAGGCTGCGTTTGTCGATCCAAAAGTAGCACCGCCATTGAGGGACCGATTTAATCGGTCTTTACCGGCATTTGTCCCGTTTATCCGTGAGACAATAGCCTGCCGTTTCTGTGATGACTCCCAAGCATCCCGGGATGCCTTTGCAAAAGAGCGACTTGGGGCAAGTGCCGGCGATCGAGGTACCCGCCGGACCGGCCATCCTGAACCAAGGTCGGCAGGGAGAGGATCGATGAATGGAAACATTCCGTCGGACGCGGGCGCGTCCGAATGGCGCGATCGTGCGCGCTACGATCGACTGACAGGTTTCGATCAGGCCACATGGGTGTGCACGGCGGTGACAAACCAGGCCAATGGAGCGCCGGCAAATTGCT
>NZ_JNAC01000047.1:0-774 GCF_000722555.1 Sphingobium sp. DC-2
CCTCAAGCTCGCCTACCGTGAATCTGTGGCCGAATAATGCACAGGGGCCAGATAGCAGCCTTGCCGATACCAGATAGGATCAATGGGCTTGGGGCGGTTGTAGTTCGCGGCCATTGGGCGCTTATGCGCCAAACGGAACAGGAGGGGAACGCGCCGCGCGCACGCCGGTTATTGGATTGGCAAGGGAAAAGGGCTATATAGGCAATGCTTCGTGTTTTTAGGGCGGGCGGCCCTGTCAGACCACCCGCCCCGCTGGATCAGCCCTTATCGGACTTCCCCAGCTTCACAATTGCAATCACGAGCGCGACGGCTGCGATCGTCAATTGAGCTGCTTCATATGCTGTCAAATCACATCACCTCCTTTGAGCGAGAGGATTTGCGAAAGGCCGCTGTCACAGTCCTTCGCCCTCGCTCGATGAAGGCGATACAACGGATTGACGACAATGCGCGCGAAACGCTCTTCACATTTTCGTGAAGCCATTGGATGATCGCCGGCGACCGTTGATGAAAAGGGGAAGCTATGGGCCTCGTATCGCAGGTTAGCGCCGATGACCGGGAAAGCGCATGGCGAATAGTCCGTCATCGCGAAATCATGGAACGACTGATTCCGCTTTGGGCCGTGCTCGGCGTTGCGCTGGTGTTGATGGGCGTGGACCTGGGCGGGCGTCTGCTGTGGACGCTGCCGATGATCGGATATGTCTTTGGGGTGATGGCGGTCGATCATGGCCCTGATTACCGCGCCGCGAATTATTGGGTGCCGGTCCTGGGAAGCCA
>NZ_JNAC01000048.1:0-26783 GCF_000722555.1 Sphingobium sp. DC-2
ATCTCAAATAAATCCCGCAGCAAGCCTATCAGGAGTTATGCAACAAAGCCCTTTCGGTTGCCAATGTCCGGTCAGCCTCCGGCGCGGCCAGCTACTTTGCTGCCGACAACTACTATGCGAGTGCGGACGCCGACCGATCGGGTCAATGGGTGGGATCAGGCGCCGCAGCGCTGGGCCTTTTCGGAGAAGTTGATGCTACGGTCTTCGACAAGCTACTCAATGGCGAGCTCCCCGACGGAACCAGGGTCGGCCACGAAAACCAGCACCGAGCCGGGACGGATCTCACTTTCTCGCTGCCCAAGAGCTGGTCGGTCCTCGCCCTCGTTGGAGGCGATAAGCGGATCGTCGAAGCCTATCGCGAAGCGGTGATCGAGACGCTGCAATGGGCTGAGAGGAACGCGGCCGAAACGCGCCTCGTCGAAAACGGGAAGGTGCGCACGGTACAGTCCGGCAACCTCACCGTTGCGTTGTTCCAGCACGATACCAACCGAAACCAGGAGCCCAACCTCCACTTCCACGCCGTGGTCGCCAACGCCACGAAAGGCGCCGATGGCAAATGGCGGACGCTCAAGAATGACCGGCTTTGGTCGCTCAACACGCTCCTTAACAGCATGACGATGGCGCGCTTCCGGCTTTCGGTTGAAAAGCTCGGCTATGCGGCGGGGCCCGTCGGCAAGCACGGCAATTTCGAGGCGGCGGGATTTACCCGTGAGCAGGTCATGGCCTTCTCCACGCGGCGCCAGGAAGTGCTCGACGCGCGGCGCGGCCCGGGGCTTGAAGCCGGTAAGATTGCTGCCCTCGACACCCGCAGCGCCAAGCAGGCCGTCGCCGATCGGGGCGCCCTTTTGTCGAGTTGGCAAGGCCAGGCCGAGGCCGCAGGCCTGAACCTGCCAGCCATGGTTGAACGGGCGCAGAGCCTCGCAAATCCGGCATCTCGCGCGATCACAACTGGCTCCAGCCTTATCGAGCGGGGTAAGGTTTGGCTTCGGGACTTTGCCGAGCGGATCAAGGGCAATCCTGCCGATCCGCTTATCCCGGCTCACGTCCTGAAGCGGGACCGCGAGACCATTGCCGCAGCCCAGGCAACAGCCTCTGCCGTGCGCCACCTCTCGCAGCGCGAAGCGGCCTTCCCACGTGAGGCCCTTTTCAAGGCAGCGCTGGATTTCGGGCTGCCCACAACGATCGCAGCCGTCGAAACGCGGGTCAATGCACTGGTCCGTTCGGGCGATCTCGTTCCAGGGTCAGGAGAGCACAAGGGCTGGCTGACCTCGCGCGATGCGCTCGCTAGCGAGCATCGCATTCTCGCCGCGGTCGAAGCCGGGAGGGACGCTGTCTCTCCCATTCTCGACAGCAAAGAAGCAGGCGCACGGGTCAAGGCGGTCGCTGCCATCAATCACGGTATCGACCTCAACGCAGGCCAGGAAGGGGCTGCACGCCTGATCCTGGCATCGACCCACCGGACAATCGCCATCCAGGGCGTCGCCGGCGCGGGCAAGAGCAGTGTTTTGAAGCCCGTGGCTCAGATCCTCGGCGAGGAAGGCAAGGAGATCATCGGGCTCGCAGTCCAGAACACCCTGATGCAGATGCTGGAGCGCGATACCGGCATCACCTCGATGACCTTGGCGCGGCTTCTCAAGAGTTGGGCGCCGTTGCTGGAAGATCCCGGAAATGCCGGCCTTCAGGCTGAGGCGAAGGAAGCGCTCGGCGACCGCGTGCTGGTCCTCGACGAAGCCTCGATGGTCTCGAACCACGACAAGGAGCGCCTGGTAACGCTGGCCAACCTTGCCGGCGTCCGGCGGCTTGTCCTTGTGGGCGACACGCGCCAGCTCGGCGCGGTCGATGCGGGCAAACCCTTCGATCTCGTTCAGAAGGCAGGCATCGCGCGCGCGGACATGACCACCAACCTGCGCGGCCGGGACCCGCAGCTGCGGCTCGCCCAGGCCGCTGCACAAACGGGCGATGTCCATACCGCCCTCGGCCATCTTAAAGGCTCGACGATCGAGACAAGGGGCGACAGCGCAGTGGTCGCTGCCGAGCAATGGCTCGCGCTGGCGCCGCAGGACCGCGATGGGACTGCGATCTATGCCTCTGGCCGGCTCTTGCGCACCGCGGTCAATGAAGCGGTGCAACGCGGGCTCAAGGCCAATGGAGAGCTTGGTACGGCCGCGCTGGAGCTGACTGTGCTGTCGCGAGTCAATGCTACCCGCGAGGAGCTGCGATACCTCTCGGCCTACCGCCCCGGCATGGTCCTTGAGGTTCGTAGCCCGGACAAGCAGCAGCGCCTCCCGCGGGGCGAATACAAGATCGAGAGCATCGACGACAGATCGCGCGAAGTCCGCCTTCGCGATGGCAAGGGCAGGATGCGCAGCCTTCGTCCGAGCCGCATCCGCCCCGGCGAGAAGGGCGATCGGCTCGCGCTGTTCGATGAGAAGCGCCTTTCAGTCCATGACGGCGACCGGATTCGCTGGACCGAGAACGATCATCGGCGAGGCCTGTTCAATGCGGACCAGGCTCGGATCGAGACTACTGACGGATCCAAGGTTACGCTGGTGACGTCATCCGGCCTGCGCCATGAACTCGAGCGCGGGGACCCGATGCTGAGACGGCTCGACCTCGCCTACGCGCTCAATGCCCATATGGCCCAGGGACTCACTTCGGATCGCGGGATTGCGGTGATGGATAGCCGCGAGCGCAACCTTGCCAACCAGCAGACCTTCCTCGTGACCGTGACACGCCTGCGCGATCACCTGACCCTTGTGGTCGACAGTGCCGATAAGCTTGGAAAGGCCGTGGCCCACAACACCGGCGAAAAGACCTCGGCCCTGGAAGTGACCGAGCGGCTCCGCGAGGCAGCCGCGAACGGCCTGGCCGCTGGCGCCTCGAACAAGGACGATCATTCGAAGAAGCCGCCCGAACTGACCAAGGAGCGGACCAAACCCTTCGAAATCGGCATTTGATCTTTTCGATGGTGAGCCTGGACGGCGAAGCGTTCTCCAGGCAACCTGGCGCTCGTCGACTTGGGCTATGGGCGGGACTGTGAAGGGCGTTTTCGAGATCAGCGGAAACTCGCGCTACGATGACGCGATCACCGAGCGGTATCATTTCCCGAGCAATTACCTCTCGATCGCACGAGAGCTGACCAGCGACTGGATCGTCTATCGCGAGACCCGCGTCGCTGGCGGCCGCATGGCCTATATTGCCGCCGCCTTTGTCGAGCGGATCGATGCTGATCCCAGCGACCCCAGCCACTTCTACGCGCGCGTGCGCGACTATCTCGAGTTCGATCAGCCCGTACCTTACCGCGACGGCAGCGGCCGCTTTGCCGAGCGGTTCCTGCGCGAGATGGTGAGGCCAGGCGATGCCGGGCGAAGCTTACGCGGCAAGTCGGTCCGCGTGCTCGAGAACGAAGATTTCGTGGCGATCGTCAATGCAGGGCTTGCCGAGACCCTCGATCCCGACAACCGGATCCGGCTAGAACTCGACGCGCCGCGCATCGACCCGGAAACCAATCTGCTGCTCGAGGATCATTTCGCGGAGCGACGCGTCGAGCAGATGCTGGTGAACCGCAAGATCAGGGACGCGAACTTCCGCAATCATGTTCTCGACGCTTACGAGAACACCTGCGCAGTCACGGGTCTCAGGATCGTGAATGGAGGCGGCAAGGCCGAAGCCCAGGCCGCGCACATCTGGTCCGTTGCTGATGGTGGGCCGGACATCGTTCAGAACGGGGTGGCGCTGTCAGCGACGGCCCATTGGCTGTTCGATCGCCACCTTATCACCTTCGATGACAATCTCTGCCTGCTGGTATCGCACAACAAGGTGCCGTCAGAGCTCTTGCAACTCTTCCCGCCGGCAGGGCAGCAAATCCGACTGCCGCGTGACCGCGGCTTGCATCCGCGGCCCGACTTTGTTGCGCGGCATCGTGAACGATTTGCAGGGGCCTGACGCCCGGCAGATCAGACCGAGCGCCCGAACCAGATCACCCGGCCGACGACATGGATCGTCGAGCGGTCAACGTCAGTCCAGGTCGGATACGCCGAATTGTCGCTCGAGATCGTGATCTGCCGCCCACCCGGCTGGATGGTCACCCGCTTCACCACGAGTGCATCGTCGGCGCGCAGCACATAGATGCCATCGCGCAGGCGCGAGCCCTGATCGGACGCGTCGACGAGGACTTCGTCCCCGTCCCGCAATGTCGGTTCCATCGACTCCCCATGGACATGGATGATCGACAGGCTCGCGCTCTTGGCCCGGGTCAGCTTGCCCAGCCATCGCTCGTCAAAGCCGAACCGCGTATGCGCCGTCTCGCTTTCCGCGATCGCGCCAAAGCCGGCCGAAGCATCGACATTGAGGATCGGCACTTCAACCAAGCCATCGCGCGCAGGAAGCGCCGGGCCGCCGAGCACCTGCTCGTCGACCCCAAAGAAGCGGGCAAGAATGCGCCGGTCTTCGTCGTCTAGCTTGCGCGGTGAGCCGCGCTTGATGAACTGCTGAATATAGGCGGGGTTACGATTGAGCAGCCGCGAAATCGCGGAATAGCCCACGTTTCTCTGCCGGATCAGGCGATCCAGCTCTTCTCTGACATTCTCCATCGGCGGCGCCTTTCAAGGGGCGGTCCAGGTTGGCGTGTAGGAATTCATCCTAGACTCGATGGAGTCTTCCTAATAAGAACATAACAAGAACACAAGCTAAATCTGATTCGAGGTAAGCCATGAAGCTGCTGGATCGCATCGAGCGTCATCTCAAGGAGACCCACATGTCCGCCACCCGCTTCGGGCGACGGGCAGTAGGAGATCCGCGCTTTGTGCTGGACTTGCGATTGGGACGGCGGCCACGGCGGCGGACGCTGGAAAGGGTCGAGGCGTACCTCGCCTCTATGTCGCCGGGACGACAATCGGAGCGGTAACTCGCAAGCCTCTCAAGAATGTGCCTGGCGAAGCCTTTCGGCAGCACGACAATGATTATGTGCTGCCTACCTCCAACGAATGATGCACGTGAATGAGCAACGGGCGGTGCGCCGACTTCACTTCACATATTGATAAACAGAGTTTGGCGATGCCAAGCAAGTTTCTGTCTGTGCTTTTCCGTTAGCTGCAGTGGTGCCAGCCAGTGCAGGGCTGCGCGGCCTGTCTCGCTCAGTGCAGGCGAGAATTGCGGACTTCCCTCATCATCGAAGGTGACGAGGCCGCGATCGAAGGCGGCGTCCCACAGAGCCGACAGCAGCAAGCCGTTGTGCACGTCGAGGCGTTCGGCGTTGCTTGTGCAATCTTTCCACGGAACGATGTGCGATGCCCGCAGCAGTGCCTTGTCCGTGATACCGGTCAGCGGGCAGCGAGACTGCCAATAGTCGATCAAGCGATCGCGGAAGATGTTTTGACCGATACGCTGGACGACGAGCCGCTCAGCCTCGGTGGTCGTTGGCAGATCCTTGATCTTGGCCTCGAACTCCTGAAGCGGTGCGTCGGGCAGGCTGGCCGCCAGCTGATAGACGCGCGGCAGCACGCCATAAAGCTGGCCGAGCGTGTCGAAGGCATAGCGAGCGATGCCGGGGCCGGGCAGCTGAGTAGCCTGCAAATCCAGCTCCTCGATGACGCCGGCGTGATCAAGCGCCATGAACCATGGTCCTTGCGAGCCAGCCGCGGCAAGGTAGATCGTTCCGGGTGCAGTGGTTGAACCGAACGCGGCCCACCCGTCCGCCTCCCCCAGCTTGCGTCGGAAGCCGTTCTGCCAAGTGGCCTTTTCGCACTCTTCGCGGACGATGAAGGATTGGGGGGATTGAATCATGCCATCTTTCACAAATCGTTCAGCTGCCAGGCACCAGCCTCAGTCTGGCAGATGACATTGCCTTCGGCCAAGTATTCGAGGGCCGATGAAAAGGCGGGAGAAAGAGAGCTGTTTCCCTTTTCAGCGGATTTGATCGTAGCCCGAGGCTTGCCCAGCATAACGCGATAGGCTGCCAAGCGCAGGGCGTCAGCATCCAGCGGTACTTTCGTTCGTTTCAGGGCGACGACGATACTTTCCATCAGCGGATTGACCGTCAGGCTGTGCGGGCTTTGCAACAGGGCAACCCGGCGGGGAATGTGCGATGCGTAGTAGGCCAGCTGCCCCAGCTTGCCCATCTCGTGCCCGGCGATCCCCTGCAGGTGATGGAACTTCAGCGGCGATGCGATCGCTTCCAGTGCCGTTGTGACGCCGAGCAGGCTGTAAAGCTCGACGCCGTGCTTGCCGAGCACTTCTTGAAGGGCCCGCGACACGTCCTCAACCAGCCGATCGCCATCGTAATAGCGTTCCATTCCCTACATTCCCATCGCGCTAAATTCGCCGTTCGTTTCCATCCGGTCCCAAGCTGCGAGTACGAGGCGGCGGGTGCGGTATTCGCCGTGTTGGCGGATTTCCTTATCCTTCAGCACGCGGAAGGTTTCTGAAGGGTAGTCGGGACCCTTCACGTCGGCGGGGTCGAGGATATAACGCAGCTCGTCGCGTGTCAGGCCGTAGGCACGGGCGTAGAAGGCGTCGAGATCGGCGCGCAGGTGCGCGCGGCGGTCCTCGTCCCAGGCGAAGGGCGGGCTATCATGGCCCAGATCGCGGGCGAAGGGGGCGAGGCTGTGCGAGGTGTAGGTAAGTTCCAGAACCTTCGGGGTGATGAAGGCGAGACGTTCGTTCGAGTAGTATGCCGGAGCCAGCACCGGGAATTGAGCAATAGTGTTCTTCCGAATATGCGTCCCACCGACCTTGGATTGTGCAGCATAGTCCAAGGCTAAACTGTTCAAGTTGGCCAAAAGACATGCGATCAGTTTAATATCTTTAATTGTTGGCAGCAGAAGAGAAAGCGTATCATCGGTAGCTGAGAGCGGGATTACTGTGGAGATTACCGTCCTTTCGTTAGTTGCATTGGTGATGTCGCGCCATCCTAGGAGCCAATCTCGTCTCCAACCCTTCTCGGCAAGCCTAGTTTCGACCTCCAATCTAGGCACGAACCTATCCGCATCGATAAACTCGTGCCCCCCCATTCGGACATCTTCTGGGGCGCCATATCGATGATCGAACTGGAAAACAGACCCTCCTCGGCGGACTGGAAGAAAGCTAGGATCATCTTTCTTTCCGCCAAACTCTTCGAACATTTGTGCATCAAGTTGGTTTGAAGATGTAAAGAAGTTCTGAATAACGATTGGTTCGTATGGCGATCTTTCGACGCCCCCTTCAATCTTAATGAGTATTTCGCTGTTCTTATACATTTTTGTAATAAGATCAGCGTCTTGGCGCGATCGGAAGATTGGCAGGGTTCTTGTGTTTGGGTTGCTTGCGGCGATCTCGTCGCGCGAAAGAGAGTAATAACGCTCTTTGTCAGACAGTTCCTCGATGCGCAGAATATACGAAGTGAAATTAGGCCTATCACACCCTTCGCACAGCGTTAGCAACGTGAATGGGGTGTCCGGATGAACGGCTGGGAATATGCGTAGTTGATTATCGAACATAAGCGCAGAGAAGATGCGTTTTTCGCGCACAACAAAATCAAAGAAATGGCGGCGGAAGAAATCTGTCGCTATGCCGGCAGGAACAATGATTCCTGCTCGACCTTCGCTCTTCAATAGCCGCAGGCTAAGCTCCGAGAAGAGTGCGTATGTGTTAATCTTCCCTTGTGCGGAAAGTTCGAAACGGCCAGACGTCCGCGCGAATTCGTTTTGCGCATCTGCGGTACGTTTAGCCTCCTGATAGAGGGCGAACTCACGCGGCGCGTCAGTCTCAAGGTCGGCAATCGCACGCTTCCGCGCCGCGCTTTTCATGGCCGCAATGTCGGGCCGTCTGGTCGAAAAATACTCTTCATCAGATACCTGCGTCACCTCCCACGGCGGATTGCCAAGCACCACATCGAACCCGCCGCGCTGCATCACATCGGGGAATTCCAACGGCCAATGAAGGGCACGAGCCCTGCGAGCAACCTGCGGCGCATTCGCCATTGCCTCCCGAATCTTGCCCTGGTTGAGAGCCAGCCAGAGCTCTTCAGTGGTCGGCACGGTGCGGGCAGACGGGCCAGCAGGCGCGCCACCGCGCTTCGGAAGGAGAAAGGCCGCAATGTAGAGATCCGCTGCGGTCGTGGCGCGGGCAAATGTCTGCCCCCCGCGCAGCTGCTCGAAGCGTTTCGCCTTCGCGTCGATCTGCTCGACTGTGTCTTCCGGTAGATCTCGAAAGCCTGAGAAGTCCAATGCCAATGGCTTCATTTCCGGCATGGCGACCTGGCCGGTGCCAAAGTCGAACCCGCCCTGACCCTTCGTCGCGTCCCTGTTGGCCTGGAGATAGTATTTGGCCGTATCCTTGTCGTCGCCGGTCAGCGGCTTGTACGCGGCATCGGGAATGCCGTCCTGCAGGACCTTGAGGTCGAACACCCCCAACAGCGCATCACCGCAACGGATCTGCGCATCGAAGAACCCGAGCGGGAGGCCTGGATCAACTGTCTCGATCCAGAGCGCGACCTTGGTCAGTTCCACTGCCATGGGGTTGCGATCGACCCCGTGCAGACACGACCGCGCAACATCACGCAGGGCATGGCGAAAATCAGCCAGTGACGGCGTGCCATCAGCCCGGATGCGTGCCACGCGCGTGGCGATGCGGCGCGCGGCAGCCAGCAGGAAATGGCCCGAACCACAGGCTGGATCAATGACCGACAGCTTGAGAAGCGCCTTTACCGGATCGTCCGCCTCAGCCTCGCATTGATCGAGAACGGGATCGAGCGCAGTGTCGAGCAGCGCCTGAACGAGACTATCGGGAGTGTAATAGGAGCCGCTGGTCTTGCGCTGGTTGCCCTTCTGCTCGGCCGCTTCCGAGGCAAAGTTCAGCGTCTTCCCATCATCACCGAGTTGCGGCTGGAGCTCGAGCAGGGATTCGTAAACGGAGCCCAGTTCCTCGGTTTCCATGGCGCGCCAATTGACTGACACCATACCGGCTTTGTCCGACAGCCAGGACAGGCGATAGAGCGCTTCCATGAAAGCCTTGTTGTGCAGACGCGCGGATTCAAGGTGGGGCAGTCTATCCTCGGCAAACAGTCCGCCAAGCGCTGGCAGCGCGAGCCGCTCCTCGCCATGCGCCAGTGCCTTGAACAGGATCTTGACGCCTTCGAAGCGATCGAAGTGCTTGTCCCATGTCGCGGCGCGAAAGCACTGGGCCCGCAGGACCGCGAGACTGTAGCCTTCGGCGTAGAGCTTGCGGGCCTCGGCCTTGGCCTTCTCCGGGTGGAGTAAGTTCCGATCTTCGGCGACCATGAGGAAGATCAGGCGATAGACCAGCCGCAGCAGTTCATTGAACCATTCGGTGAGGTTGAACTCACCCGACTTGAGCTTGCCGGCGAGTTCCGGGTTGGCTTCCAGAAAGCCTGAGCCGAGACATTTCAGGGCAAGTTCAACCTGATCTGCCAGGCGCTCGCGGGCAGCTTCGCCCTCGCGTGATCCGGCATCGCGCCAGTGTTCCAGCGCGCAATCCGTGGCGGGAGCCCCGGTCTGCCCGAACCGGCTTCGGTGGATCATCAGCCACAGGATCGAGAATGAGGCGGCATCCTCGTTCGCAAAAATCTGGGCGAGATCAGCCTCGATATAGGCAGGACGGGTCAGGGACGCGTTGTCCCGCATCAGGCGGATCAGAACGCCGTTGGTGACCAGACCCCACAGGGCGTCGTCGTTGTCGTTGAGAAAGTCCTGGAGCGCGAAAGCGGCTGAGCGCGAGCGATCCGTTGAAAGGGTCGCGCTGCGACGATCGAGCTTTTCGTCGGCTGGCGGAACGACGACGATTGGTACGCGTCCGCCGGCGAGGAAAGATACCGCGCCCTCCGCTGGCAGAAGGTCATTGAACCCGAACGTTTCTTTCAGAAACTCGCGGACAAAGCGTCGGGTTGCCTCAACCGAAGGGTTTTCCAGTTTCGCGAATGCATCGAAGTGAGACTGGCCCACGCGAAAGGCGGTCGACATCTCCTCACGGATCGTCAGACCCTTGCGGATGCCGTAACCCGCCCGGGTATCTGCATCGTCTTTCGGCTCGGCAATTTGCGCGACCATGGCCGGCGCGATCAGATTGCCTTCCAGGGAAAGTGACGGCCAGGCCGACATGTCGGTGATGGTTTTGCGGGCCATGGCTTACATCTCGCTCGGCATCAGGACGAAAAGGCCAATCACGTCTGGCGGGGTGACGGCCTCCACAGTGACGCGGGACGCGGAGCCCGCCGCTGCACGGAGGCGGGCGTGGTCTTCGCTCAACTCTTCGACGCGTGATTGCACGAAACCAGCCAAGGGGCCGTCCAGCAAAGACGGCAGCTCCTCTCTGGCCCTGGTAACAAAGCGATCGCGAGCCGGCATTGCCAGATCTGCAGTTGCAGGGGTGTTGAGCAATTCCCGTGCTGTTTCCCCGGTGGCGACAATCCTGTTGCCCTCAATCGCAACGAGAGCGGCTTCCTCCGCCAACAGTAAACGCTCCTTTCGGGCATGAATCGTCAACTTGTAGCGAATCCGCAGAAGGGCAATCCGGGTCATCTGCCCAACGGCTGTCGTCGGCCATGCGCCAACCCTACCGATTCCGAGGCCCGACAGTGTTTCCGGATCGAGCGATGCCTCGACAAGGGCTTCGGCGAGTGTCGAGGTCAGGGGATGGGTCCGGGTCAACAGCGCAGTCCCAGTCGGCGCGGGCTCGGCAATCGCAAGGCGAACGGATCCAGTGAGGTTCCGCTCGGACAGCCTTTCCTTCAATGAACCGTCGAGCGCATGGACATGAGCCAGAAGTACGGATTTGCGGGGCTCGACTGGCGCACCGAAGCGGGACATCGTCCGGTCGACGAACGTCCTAACATCCGCAGGGGAGCCCAGTAGCGTCTGTGCCTTCTCCCACTCGGGGGCAACTTCCTGCGGCTTCATGGCGTTCTGGGCGAAACGGGCGCGGGATTTCTTCTCGTTCTCGGATGCATCGCGCCAGCGAGCCTCCATGGCCTTGGTCCCATCGTCCAGCCTGAGGTCGAGTGCCAACTGGCGCGTTTCGCCGCGTCGCAGCATCATCGATGCCATGAGAGCATCGGTTACCGGGCCGCGCTCTTCGGGGAGAGGCACGGTCACGCCAGTTGCTTTCCGGATTTCTTCGGCTTTGCGCAAAATGACGTCGAGAACTGCCCCATCGATCGCGCTATCGGGCGAAAACATCATGATGGAACGCACCAGTTCCGCAGGCTGGCCAAAACGATCCACGCGGCCTTCGCGCTGCTGATGTCGCGTCGGGTTCCATGAGAGATCGTAATGGATGACCGTATCAAAGAGCTGCTGGAGGTTGATGCCCTCTGACAGGCAGTCCGTAGCGACCAGGATGCGTTGGATATCCTTCTCGTCTTCGGCCGGTGCCATGTCCGCCACGCGACCGCGACGTTCGTCAGGGGTAAGCACACCCGTGACCGCTTCGACCTTCAACTTGGGAAAGGCCTTGCGCAATCCGGCACGCACATGTTCCGCAGTGGCAAGATAGCGACAGAATACGACCGGGTTTGCCCCTTTCTTGATGAGCGGTGTCAGAACATCGATCAATGCCGACAGTTTCGGGTCGGGCTTTGCGACGAGCTCCTCGGCATGCCGGACCAGCGCGAGAAGCGCAGGGTCAGCATCGAAATTCGAGCTCGGCTCGATGTCCACGGCATCTTCATCGTCGCCATCCTCGTCGTAGATCTGAGGCTCGAGGCGCTCGCTCTCGTTTGATGCGCGGTTCCTGAGGGCGCTGAGTGCGGCGGCTGGCGACGAGCCAACGCACCGCATCAAGGCCAGTGTACCCCAGAAGGCGAGACGACGTTCGCGTTGACCGGTCCCGGCCTTTGAGACGACACCGAAGCAGTAGTCGAGGACGGCCTCCTGAAAGGCGAGGTGATCCTTCGAAAGGCGATAAGGCAGGCCGCCTTCCAGTTCGTCTTTGCGCGGAAAAGCGCGGTCTTCACCCCATTCACCAGATGTGATGTCGATCCTGCGACGTTGCACGAGATGTCGGGCGAGGCGTTCGCGAAACCTTGCGTCCTCAAAGCCCATTGAGGCAAACGAGGGGTCGATGAGGGAGAGCAGACGTGCGAAAGCCTCTTCATCACCCGAATGTGGCGTCGCCGTCAGCATGACAATACGTCGTTCGGGATCGCGGGCCAGGCCGGACAGCAATTCGAAACGCTGCTGTTTGCCCTTGTGAGTCCCCACGCACGTATGGGCTTCATCAACGATGACAAAGTCGGGACAGGCGCGTGCAAACCCCTCCCGGCGCTTGTCAGCCTTGATGTAGTCGAGACTGACAACCGTATAGGGATATGCGTCGAAGAGCGTCTGAGCGAGCGGAAGCCCCCGTTCCAGCCGCACAGCGGTCCCAGAGGTGACGGCTACGGCTTCGATGCCGAACCGGTTGTTGAGTTCCAGCACCCATTGTTCGACCAGATGGGGCGGGCACAGCACTGAAAAGGCATCGACCTCCCCGCGGTCCATGAGTTCGCGCAAGATCAGCCCCGCCTCAATCGTCTTACCGATACCGACATCGTCAGCGATCAGCAGGCGGACTACCGGGAGGCGCAGCGCCATAAGCAGCGGCACAAGCTGATATGTTCTGGGCTCGAAGGCCAACTGCGCGGCCGATCGGAATGGGCCAGCCCCTCGCCGAAGTGTCAGGCGGAGCGCGTCAGCCAGAAGTGCTGCCTTCGACTGGACGGTTGGAGAAGCGTCGGCCGGCAAATCGAAGCGTGCGGCCGCGACCGGGAGCATCTCGAGTTCGGGGTCGAGTATGACCATGTCATTCTCGCTTCCCGAAAGCGGGCGCAGAGCCAAAATCCCTTCGCGCGGTGCGGGCAATGCGACCCACTCGCGCCCGCGGGCGCGCACCAGATCTCCAGGGGCAAAATTGACGGTCATCTGCTTACCCCTTGAACATCATGATCATTGCTTCGGGCACGGAATTGGCTTCCGGCAACTCGAATACTGTCCAGCCCTTGGCTTCGGCAGTTTCACGTGCCGGCGCCTTCAGGGGCGCCGTGCAGGCCGCAATAAAATGGCTCCGCCAAGCGAAATCCATCGCCTGGTCCGCAAAATTGACGGATGAATCGTCTGGAGCAGGCAAGCCAGCATCCTTGAATGCATGCTCCCATCCAGATGCATTTTCCGAACGTGGCTCCGGGCCGGAAAGCACGACCTCACCCCGCGCAAGATCGATCAGCATCTGCTTTGCTTCATCACTCGTTCGGTCGATCAATTCGTGATCGGGCTGGTTGAAATAGGAAAGCAGGCAGCGGTAGCAGCCCCGGACACAGGCCTCGCCATCAAGGTCGGTCAGAAGCTTCGCGTCCCCGGCCGTGATGGCCTCATCAACCTTTTTGAAATGCATGAGAGCGAGTGCTTCCCTCGCTACCTTGCCCAAGGCCTTGGGATCATCAACCAAACGGCTCAATACACCGGCACCGCCCTCGGTGGCCTCATAGGCCAAAATGGAGCGGCGATTGTCGCGAGCAGGCAGAGGCTCTCCAAGAATTTCGCCTTCTTCCAACTGGAAGACAACCTCAATGCCACGGAGAAGCGCGTGCTGGACGGTCGCGGTCGTCTCGGGGGCATAGGCCTCTGGCTCGCGAAAGCGGATCAGCAGTGCGTTCTTTCGATCCCGCACGATCGGCACGATGCGAACCGGCTTGGCGACGTCCGGTGGGACATCAACATCCGGATCTTCATCTTCGGATTTGGCCCAATATCCGCTGCGGGGGTCAATATTGAACCCAAGAACGGATTGGTTCTTGCGGCGCTTCAGCCCCTTGTTGATGCGGCTGATCTCCGCGCTGTTCGCATATTGCAGCGCCAGGATCGACGTTTCACCGCAACGGAAATCCGCTTCGGTGATCTGCAGTCGTCCATCACGCTTGGGCCACGAGAATACCGTCTGGATGTCGAAGCCCTGACGAACACGCTCCTCATCGTTGGCGGTAATGCGATCGGCAGGGGCTGCTTCGACATTATCGATCCGCAGGGTGCGCTGTACCGGGACTTCGCCCGCCATCGGTGCGTCGCAGGCGTGGCAACGCTCCACTTCACCTTCATGGCATGCGCCGCAATTGGAGCAGATGAAGATGTCCTTGGTGGCAAGCTCCGACCCGTCTCCAGTCCGGACTTCAGGCGGCAGCTTGGCCTTCATCACCCGGTAGGCGCGGCCCTCGTGATAGATCAGGCTGCGTGGACCAAACTCTGAGATGGCCAGGAACCTGGCACGTTGCAGGAAGGAGCCCGTTTTTCCCTCGCCAGGCACGAAGGCATAAAGTGGGAGCCTTGGGAAGTTGTATCCGGGCAGAAAGCCCTCGGTGGCGAGGTAGCGATACGAATAGAAATCAGAGCCGTTCGAAGCCTTGCCCTGTTCGAGGATCGCAATCTGATCGCTCGCCTGCATCTGCGCGGCCTTGATCTTGCGGCGATCGGCCCCAGAAAGACCCGTAATCTCGGATCGGGCATTCGCCTCCATCAGCTGGGTCCGGGCAGAGTTGTAAAGTTCCCGCCAGCGATCAAAGGCGCGATCAAATTCCTGCGGTGCGCTCATGGCGACTTCGAGCACGAAGTCATCCGCCTCGCCCATCCAGACTGGCTTTCGTCCATCCACGGACGAGAGGATCTGGTCGAGCACCATCTTCATGGGATCGCGAGCGGTGGCTACCAGCTTGGGCTGATTGACGGCGTCGAGGATCTCCTGTTTCAGCGGGTATTTCGCCTGACTGAGATCGAGGATCTCCGGGATGTCCGGCGAAAGGGCGAGCTTTGCCTCGGCTACCCAGACCGCATGGAGATGCGAGCGCACCAGCTCCTCGTTGGTGATATCGAGCGCAGGCGGCCGTACGACGCCCGCAACCATGTCGTTACGTCGCTCGAAGAAATACTGGTCGTGAGGTGACTGGGCTGCGCAGTAGGTCACGATCACAGCGGCCTGGCCGGATCGACCAGCGCGGCCGGCACGCTGCGCATAGTTGGCCGGCGTGGGCGGCACGTTGCGCAGATAGACTGCGTTCAGTGCCGAAATGTCGACACCGAGTTCCATTGTCGGCGAGCAGAAGAGAGCAGGCAGGAACTGGTCGGATTCCCCGGCCGCTTTGATCTCGACAAGGTTGTCCTTCAACTTGGCGCGGTCATCATCCTCGAAACGGAAGCGCCATTCTCGCCACTCCCGCTGCTTCTGAGAGACCTGGGCGGTATGCTCACGACCTTCGAGACCCCAATACGTGCTCTTGCCGCGCTTGAGGTCCGCAGCGATGGAGCTGTAGAGGTCGTGGAAATAGCGGTTCCCCTCCGCCGTGCCGTTGCGGATTGCGGAGCCTGGCACCAGGCGGACGGCGGACGGTGACAGACGCCAGCCGAGCAGGTCAGTTTCAATCTCGACGAGGGATACCAGGCCTTCGCGAGCGAGGAGCTCCATCAGGCCTGTCATCACGGCGAGATAATCGGTCTTGTTGA
This sequence comes from Sphingobium sp. DC-2, assembly GCF_000722555.1. Classification (NCBI taxonomy): domain Bacteria; kingdom Pseudomonadati; phylum Pseudomonadota; class Alphaproteobacteria; order Sphingomonadales; family Sphingobiaceae; genus Sphingobium; species Sphingobium sp. DC-2. Next base: position 15,459 of record NZ_JNAC01000048.1, read on the forward strand.
GCTTCGTGCCGAGCATGCTCTTGCGATTGATCAGGCGGCCAACGCGGGAGTTGTGGCCTGCGCGAATGATGGTTTGCTCTTCACGCAGCCCGACGCGGTCCTTCCCCGGAGCTTGAAGAAATAGAGTCGTGCGGCTTCGCGGCGTTTCCTTCTGGTCCATTGCCCAGGGAGCCCTGAGGAGATTTCGGGATTTTTGAGCGACGGCGTCAAGCACGGTCAGTTCGAGCGCCTCAGTGCTGACTGCCAGGCCCTCAAGCATGGCGCCAAGGAGTTCCTTGAGAAGCTTCTTGCGCGCCTCCACATCAAGGCCGCCAAGCTCGGGAAGCACGGCCATGAGGCTCTCCGTGTCTTCCGCGATATCATCCAGCCCGATGAACTCGACGTCGATCAGCTTGAGCACCGAGAGACTCGGATTGGTATAACGCCATCCGCGCCTGAGGTCTGTCCAGACGCGATGGGCAAGCACCTTGGCAAGTGATCGTTGTGCGTCTTCCCGCACCACTGCGCCTGCTTCGGGGTCGAGCATCCAGTGGATCCGGGCATCTTTGTTGGCCGCGGTGAACCCAAGAGCTTTCACAACGCGCAGACCGAACTCATCTTCGGTCATGCCGTCATCGCCGGCATCGAGAACTGCTCGCAGGATTGCGCCGCGCAGCAGGCTTACGAACAGGAAGTCATTGAAGTGACCTGCCTGAAGCGCTGCATCCTGCCGGTTGTCCGTAAATCCGAGCAGCTTCCGCTTCTCTGCTGGGACGCCACTATTGTCCCCGTTCATCCATTCAAGGGCGGTGGCGACAAGCTGGGTGGTCGCCGAGCTTCGGCCTTCACCGGAAAGCCCTGCCAGCTTGCTGCGCTCACGCATGCTCGGGTGCGGCTGGTCAAGACAACATGGGCAGAAACCGAACTTGCCGGGAATGAACCAGAAATGTCCGCCGGCCGGGTCGTATCTCCCGTCCTCGCTCACCGTGAGCATTTGCGGAAGCCTGGCTTTTCGGTTCGAGCGGATTCGCTCAATCCCGCCGCGTTCCTCCCGCCAGTCTTCCGGGTACGTCTCGACCTCGCCCGTGAACGCGTAATCCGGATCATCATCACCAGTCGGCGTCAGGTAGCCCGCGACATCGCCGTCCGGATCCTCCATCGGCGTATCGTCAATATTGCGCGGCAGATAGCGGACCCCGTGGGCATCCTCAGTCTTCGTGACGACATGGACCTCCTGGCCGCATTGCCGGCAGAATCGCGTTGGATACAGGCGGTGGCCCGGAGCCTCAGGGTCCTCAAGCTGTCCTTCGAACAAGACCCGCCTCGGACGTTCGGCCAGCGTGGTGAAAATCTCTCCAGCACCTGAAATGAAACGGTGCAGCTTGAACGCCAAAAATGCGCCTATCCCGGTGCCCCCGCGATCCTTTTCCGGAAGACTTACCCGGGTCAGGAATTGCTCAAAACTGCGCCTGCAGGTTTCGACGTCCAGGCCGCTATCGGTCGAAAGCAATTCCACCGCCTCGTTGAAGGGGATCGGCTTCTTGCGCTTCAGCTCCTGCCCATCCTCAAGGCCGATCGCCAGTTCGGCCCACACCGCCAGCGGATGCTGCTTCAGATCCTCATCGGTCAGCGTCTCTGGAAGGGGGTTTTTCAGGACTTGAGCCAGCTTGGGCCGCACATCTTCGAGCTTCAAGAGATCATCGGTTGCTCTCTGAAGGGACTCGTCGATCACAGCATCTGGTCCAATCGATGCGCCGAAAAGCCGGGATGCGACATCTGCGACAGACTTTGCACGACCGGCCTCAGACCCTTCGCTCGCCATCGTGGCGGAGGTGCCGATACAGATAGGAGCCTTGTCCGGTGCGCAGCGGTTTCGCAGACGCCGGACGAGGATTGCCACATCTGCGCCCTGACGGCCGCGATAGGTATGCAGTTCATCGAGCACGATGAACTCGAGCCCCTTGGCATTATCAATGACTTGGGAATCAAGCTTATCCTGACGCGTAAGAAGCAACTCAGCCATCATGAAGTTGGTGAGCAGAATGTCCGGTGGATTGTCGGCAATCGCCTGGCGGTCTGTCGGACTTTCCTGTCCGGTGTAGCGCCGCACGATCGGCTTCACATCTTCGGGTAGCCTAGATTGGGAAATGAACTTCTCGATTTCCTTGATCTGGCTGTTTGCGAGGGCATTCATCGGATAAACGATGATGGCCCGTGTCTTGCGAGGCCCGCCTGCCTTCCTGGCACGCACAATGGCGTCGACCACGGGCACAAAGAAGCAGAGCGACTTCCCCGAGCCGGTACCTGTCGTCACCACATAGCTTTGACCAGCGCGTGCCTTGGCAATCGCCTGCGCTTGATGTCGGTGAAACTTCAGAGGAGTTTCGCCAAATCTGAAAATCTTTCCGGTCGCATCGTCGAGGTCCCCAGATGCCAACAAGTCATCTACAGTCGGACCCGAAAGGAATCGCGGGTTCAATGACAGAAGGGCATCTGGCCAAAACCGCCCGGCATCGTATTGCCGTTCGATCTCATCCCGAAGATCCCCAGCGCGTATTGTGCTGAAGGATCTTGAGAATCTTGCGTAGGAATCGATCAGTTGGTGGTCGAACTCAAAGGCTTTCATTGGGATTCCTCACCACGCTGATTTGTTTGCTAAATAGCTCTTCGCGGCTTGTGAGCATGATCTGCTGATCTCGGGGGCAATGCCTCACCGGAACGGTCAACCTGAGATCAGACGAACAGCGGGTGCTGATTTCTAGCAGTGAATCCGGCCAGGATACTTCACCTTCGTACGTTTGCGAGACATGGTCAGGAATATCCCGCACTTCGAAGCAAGCAAACGACCAGAAAGACATCTGGTTGGCACTGGTGGCCCTGTCACCCAAATCTAAGATGTTCATGTAGCCCCGCTTGCTTACTGTATCTCAAAAATCTCAGAGATCTCAACGGTATCAATTCTCTCGGATCGCATTTTCATTGATTTCACGGAAGGGCTGCGAAATCCGATCTTCGATATGGATGCACCATTTCTATCAAACTCGGCGGGGCAAGTACCTCAACGCTGTCGCCCCATGCATAGAGATGCCAGCTCATTTCGAGATGCCCAGAAGCCTTGAAGCGCACCAGCATTGATCCGTCATCCAGGTGCTCGATCTCCTGGCTGGGGTGGAACTGGAACCTTGCCGCCCGATCGGCCGCTTCGGGCGAAAATTTCCAGATCACTTCCCCGTACTCGGCCTCATGGTGATATGATCCGAAGGCACGGGTTGCGTATTCCCCAAGATCGAACTCGACTGGATAGATGAAGATCCTGGTCTGCACCTGGGCCTCCAAGATGTCTTCGACCCGGTAGTGGCGGTAGCGTCCATCACGCTTGGCCGTATCGATACCGACGAGATAGCGACGAGAACCCAGGAGAAGCCCAAGCGGCTCGATTGTTCGCCAACTCGGCTTCGCGTCTCCTCTGCCCTTGTAGCGAATTCTCAATTCGAACGGCCCCTTCAGCGCCTCCGAAATGGCGAGGTCCACGGCTTCATTCATTGACGGGCGCGGGCCAGGTCTTGCAGCAAAGCCCATGGCTTCAAGCAGGGCTTCCTCGTCGGTCGCCAGGCGAAGTGTGCGGTCGCTGGGAATGAGTGCGCGGACCTTGCGCTCAAGGCTTTGCAGCTGAATGGCCTCGCCATTCATATCGACCCGCTCGAGTTCGGTGATTGCTGACTTGAGGCTGACTAGCTCTTCCGCCGAGGGTGTCAGGAGTGGCGCGACCGCCCGAGACGGCAGGCGCCAATAGTGGCGCCCGTCGTCACCCACATAATGCTCTGTGGCCGGAAACGCCTCTTCCAGAGCCGCGATCATTCGCTGTGCCGTCCTTCGGACACCGCCGAATTCTCCCTCAACATCATTGAGACAAACCCCCTGCCGTGACGTGGCCATCATTGCGAGACGCAAGAGATTCACCGCCTTGGCAAATGACATAGAGGCCCCCCGTGACAGTTTCTGTCGCCCCCGTGGTTTAGACAGAAATTGTCAACGAGGGAAAGGACGATCCGATGTTTACGCACCATGCCGAAGCCCGCATGCAGCAGCGCGGGATTTCTCAGCAAGCCGTCGATGCCTTGATGGCTTATGGCGAATACCGCCGTCACCGCGGCGCGGAGGTTTGCTATCTCACGCGGCAGAGCCGGTCCCGGATGCTCAAGGACATGGGCAAATCGGCGTTCCTGAAGCTGGAAAAGGCGCTCGACACCTATGTCGTGGTGAGTGACGAGGGCGCCATCATTACTGCCGGACATCGCCATCATCGACTTAAATTCTGACGGTTTACTCGCCGGTCAGACTTGACCGTCAAGCTATGCTTCGAACAGTTTGTTGCTCGGAATTTGGGGGAAGACTTTGCAACCTGGTACTCGCGTTCGGCTCAAAGGTGACCCGTCGTCCATCGGCGTGATCACGGCGAAGCCTCCATTGGAGCGCGCCGGGCGTACCTTCATCGAGATCGAACTGCCTGCAGGCCGGCGAACGGTGCCGCTGATCGAACTCGAGGAAGTTCCTGAAACTGCCGACGCATTGACCGATTTCACGACCGGAAAGCTCTCCGGACCCGACGACCTGCGGCGGACGCTGACGCACATGCGCATGACCGGCAAGCTCGCTGATATCATCTATAGCATCGGCGCGACCAACACCGAGTTCCATGCCTACCAGTTCAAGCCCGTCCTGAAACTTCTCAATTCGCCGTCGCGGGGCGTGCTGATCGCCGACGAGGTGGGCCTTGGTAAGACCATCGAGGCAGGCCTTATCTGGACCGAGCTCGTGGCACGGTTCGATAGCCGCAGGCTGCTTATCGTCTGCCCCAAGCCGCTTACGGAAAAGTGGCGCGAGGAGCTCCGCTCAAAATTCAATGTCGACGCCCGCATCTGCGACGCGGCTGACCTGTTGGACCGGATCAAGGACGACCAGGTCCGGCGCGAAGGATTCGCTGCGATCGCCTCAATCTCGGCAATCCGGCCACCGAAGAACTGGAACAATCCCGATGAACCCGCCAAGGGTCCGCGTGCAGAGCTCGCACGCTACATCGCCGATGCTGAGGAAGAGCTGTTCGACCTCGCCGTGTTCGATGAGGCACATCACCTCCGCAACACCGAAACGCTCAATCACAAGCTCGGGCAATTGGTGAGCGAGGCGTCCGACTACTCGGCTTTCCTGTCGGCTACACCGATCAATCTGCGGGCGAATGACCTTCGCGCGATCCTCAAGCTGATCGATCCGGAAACCTTCGAGCGCGAGTGGCTTTTCGACGTCTTGCAGGCTGAGAACGCTCCGATGATCGCGGCCTGGGAAGCGGCGCGCGATCCGCGGACCTCGATGGGTGATCTCATCAAATTGGTGGATGAGCTGCCGGAAGGCCAGGTGCTCAAGACCGGGGGGCGCCTCAAGCGCCTGCGCCATGAACTCGCGCAGGGAATGGAGGACACGCCGGCCAATCGGGTGGCAGTGGCAGCCCGCATCGAGGAAATGTCGTTGCTGGGTTCGCTCATCAACCGCACGCGCCGGCGTGATGTCGCCGAGTTTCGCGTGGAGCGCCGTCCCCAGGCTCCGCGCTGGGAAATGTCGGATACCGAGCGAGACTTCTACGATGCCGCTACGCAACGGATCGAGGAATACGCTTACACCCACGACATCAACGAGCGGTTCCTGCTCGCCCAAACCCAGCGTTTTCTCGCTTCGAGCTTGCCTTCAGCCTATCGTCATTGGGGCGAGCGTAGCGGGTCACTCGAACTCGATGAGGAAGAGGATGACCGCTCGCCGGCGAAAGTTCCTGGCCCCCTGATCCAGGCGCTCGGCGAGATTTGCGACGATCCCGCCATCCTCACGGGGCTTGAAGCTTCCGATACCAAATTCGCGCGCTTGGTCGAATGGCTCGGCCGTGTCCGTGAGGCGGACGGTGATCAACGCATCATCGTCTTCTCCAGCTTCCGTCGCACGATCTCTTACCTCGCTCGTCGCCTGCCAGCCGCAGGCTTTGGCGTCATGGAACTGCACGGTGGGATCAAGGACGATCGCCAGGCGACGATTGCGCGCTTTGCCGATTCACCCGGCGGGACCATCCTGCTGACTTCCGAGGTCGGCGGTGAAGGCCTCGACCTTCAGTTCTGCCGCATCCTTTTCAACTGGGATCTCCCGTGGAACCCGATGAAGGTCGAACAGCGCATCGGCCGTATCGATCGTATCGGTCAGCGTTCGCCATCGATCGAGATCATCAATCTGATCGCCGCCGATACGATCGAGGAGCAGGTGTACAATCGGCTTTACGAGCGCTTGGGCATCATTCGTGAAGCCCTTGGTGACTTCGAGCCGATCCTGGGCGACATCATCCGGGACATCGAACTGGTTCTCACCGATCCGGAGCTCAGCCCCGACCGGCGGGCTGCAGAGCTCGATCGCGCCACCCAGGCTGCCGAACAGCGCAAGCGGGAGAGCGACGAGCTTGAACGCGAAGCGCCGGGTCTCGTAGCCCATGGCGACAGCATCCTTCAGAAGATCAAGGATGCTCAAGCTCCCTACAAGCGCCTGACCGGCGATGATCTACGGGACTACGTGTCCGCTGTCTTGACGCACAGCTATCCCGGCACACGGATCGAACCGATCGCGAACCTCGACATCGACGCCTACGAAATCCGCTTGTCACCGAGAGGCCAAGCCGACTTTGAACGCTACCGTTCGCAGCACATCCGCCGCTATCCCACACGCTTCAGCCGTGACGCTGCGAGCGGGGTAAAAGTCATATTCGGGAGCAATCCCGACCCCTTGCGCTATCGTGCGCTCGAAGCGGTGCCAATGACCCACCCGTTGGCGAGGTTTTGTGCCCGGATCCTTGATGATCGCCAGGCAGGGATGGCTCCGCGTCCAGCCACTGCGTTTCAGATTCCCAAGCCTGCCGGACTGAAGCTCAAAGCGGGCACCTATGCTGTGGCTGTCCAACGCTGGTCGATTGACGGTCTCCTGCCGATTGATCGATTGAGCTTTCTGGGCGTGAGCCTTTCGACGCAGAGCATTGTCCCGGAAGACGATGCAGAACGCCTGCTCATGGAAGCGCTCGCGGCAGCGCCCCGCTTGCATAGCCTCGACCCGGCAGAGCGCGATTCAGCCGCCGCCGTGATCTCGGACAGGCTTCTGCCGTCGCTGGAGGCCATGTGGGACGACTTTCAGCAGGCGACCGCCGCCGATCACTATGACCGTGTCGAGACGCAGCGCGCACTGATTGTCGAACACAAGGAGCGCAGGCGCCGCGAAGCCGAAAGTAGGATCAGGGATCTGCGGCTGACCGGCGGCGATGGACGCATGCGCATCGCTCTTCTCGAGCAAGGCAAGCTCAACAAGTTTCTCGCCCGCATGGACGTCAAGCTGGACGAGATCGCCGAGCGAGAAAGGCGATTGACGTTCGAAGAGCCCATCCTCGCAGGCATTGCGCTCATTATCGTTGGGGGGCGGTGAGCATGGGAAAGAAAGGTCAGTCATTCGGCTCATTTGCCGACGCGGCCGAGGCTTTGAAGAAACTCAAAGTCACCCCTGGCGCTGCCCAACAGCGGCATCGGGCTCCCCCTGCAAAGCCCGATCTCTCGCATTCAAACGGGTTTGCGGATGTCGAAGCGGCTATGATGAAGAAAGCCGAAGAGCAGGCCGCGAGTGCGCCATCAAAGGCCAAGCGCCAGGAGTTTGAAGTTCAGCCGACCGGCCGCGGACGATCCAAGGTCGTTCCGGTTGAGACGCCTGCGCCTCTCCCGCATCAAATCAAGGCTGGTTTGCTACCCAAGCGGCCTCTCGAAGAACGTAAGAAACCCGAACCTTCCCCGCCGATCGTAAAGCAAAACCCGCCCGCCGCTTCGCCCCCGCCAAAGGTTGAAGCCGCCAAGGGCAAGAAGGCAGGTAACGGGAAGGCCCGATTGCCACTCCTTCCCAATCTCGTCGTCGCCAAGCCAAAACCGGTGAGGCAGCCAGTCGCAAGCACGCCCGCTGTTCCAGCTGCCCCTCCACCCCCGCCGCCGCTAACGACCAAGCAACTCCTTGAGCGAATTCGAGTGCTCTTTGGCGAGGCACCGCCTCCGATCGAAGCACGGCCGCAGCGCGCTCTCCCCTGGGTTCGGACCGGGGTCGAAGAGTGCATCGCGCTCGGCTCCGAGATCATTCGGGCAAGGCCGGAACCTGACCACTCTGGGTACATCATAGGCTGCGACTTCGGGACGAGTTCAATCAAGCTCGCCGTTCGCCAGCCTTACCGGGCGGGCAATCCGACCGCCGCACGACCTGCGCCCAATTTGTTGCAATCGAACCGGCATCCTTATTTGTGGCAGAGCGTGATCTGGTTCTCGCCCGACACCGAGGAATTCTCCCTGCTACCCGGCAAGGGCAAGGTTGCGCTCGAAGGCTTCAAGGCAGGCATTCTGGCCGGTGGCGGCGGCAAGCGCATTCTTCCGGACTTGGCGGTTACCCGAAATGAAGCCGCCGCAGCTTTCCTTGCGCTCCAGCTTGCTCATTGCCTTGGCTGGTACGGGAAGACTCTGCCGCTGGGGGGCGACGCGGCCAGGAATTTCCTGGCTATCAACATCGGCATTCCTGTCGCAGCCCATGACGAAACCAAAACCTATCGGGATTTCAGGCACATTGTGAGCGCCGCGCGAGCCTTGATGCCGCACGCGACCTGCCTCACCCACAGCAAGGTTCGAGAGGGCTACCAGGCCTCGACGCACGATCTGCCGGCGGGCTTTGACCTCGTGCCCGAGCTCACCGCAGCCATCTCAGGCTACGCCAATGAGCCGTTTGCTAGGGACGGCGCCCATATCCTCATCGACGTTGGGGCATCGACACTCGACGTTGTGGCATTCAACCTCGTCAATCGCGAGCGCGTCGCGGCCTTTGCTGCCGAGGTGAACCTGCTCGGCGCCGCAGCTCTTAAAGCCGCGCGAGGCGACGGCTTCCCGGATGATCTGTTTCGGCGGGCTTGCATCCAGCAATACGATCAGGTGTTCAATTATGCGCGGCATCCCCGCGTTGCTCCGCGCAATTTCGATGCCACCCTGCGCCGTAATCCTGTGCAGCTCATGGCGATCGGTGGCGGCTGCAAGACTGCGGTGCACAAGGAATTTATTGCTCGGGTGCACCCCACGCTCGGCGATCTGAAGCTCATGCACCCGAGCCCTCCGTCACAGATGACAAGCATCAAGTGCGATGCCTCCCGCCTGCTCCTGGCCTATGGCCTTACCTCGGATATTCCTGAGCAGCTCGAACTGCGCCGTCCGTCGGAGATACCGCTGATCAATGACCAGCAGAGCGCCCCGATCTCGTTCATCTCGAAGGATGACGTGTAATCCAAGGTGACAGATTTTGTCATCCCACGGTGCTAGAGAGCAGACGGTGCATTGGGGAATGAGGGGGCATGACGTAGTTCAATGAGTTCTGGCAGCCGAAAGTTCGGCCTTTCCAAATCGAAGATTACCTCCTTCGAGCAGTGCCCGAAGCGATTGTGGCTGCAGACGCATCGGCCCGACCTTGCAGAGCTCGATGACGGTGCTGAGGCGCGCTTCGCTGCTGGTCATGAAGTTGGGGACGCGGCCTGCGCACTATGTTCCGGCGGCATTATGATCGAGGCAGAACCGGATCTTGCCGCTGCGATTCAGCGCACGCACGAGCTCACGTCCGCATCAGCCCAAGACCCGCTGTTCGAGGCTACCTTTGCCCACGATGGTGTGCTCGTGCGCGTGGATATTATGGAGCCCGACGGCCTTGGGGGCTGGCACGTTGCCGAAGTGAAAAGCTCGACGAGCCGCAAGGACTATCACGTCGCCGATCTGGCAACCCAGCTCTGGGTGCTGCGTGAGGCTGGGGTCCAGGTCAGTTCAGCCGCCATCCGGCACCTCAACAACCAGTTTTTCCTGACCGAGGAAGGCAACTACCAAGGCGCATTCGTGGATACGCCGTCGCTGGAGGATGCCAAGCCACTGGCCATAAAGCGCCCCAAGCTGGTTGCGGAAATTCGGTCGGTCCTTGGCGGGAACGAGCCGGCTCGCGATCCCGGCGATCATTGCCATGATCCGTTTCCTTGCGAATTTGTGGCCTATTGCTCGCGCGATCTGGAAACGGCGCGGTATCCGGTCTCCTCGCTACCCCGAACGGGCCGACAACTCGCCGCCAAGTGGGCCGAGCACGGCATTGTCGAACTCGAGGATGTCCCGCCTGGCAGTTTCACCAATGCCATTCACGCTCGCATTCATGAAGCGACCCTGTCGGGCGTCCCCTACCACTACGTGGATGGAGCGCGGCGGATCATCGGAGATTGGGCATATCCCCGAGCCTATCTCGATTTCGAGACGATCGCCTTTGCCTTGCCTCGCTGGCTCGGAACCAAGCCCTGGGAACAAGTCCCCTTTCAGTTTTCAGCGCACCTCGAAGATAGCGAAGGGCAGATCACCCATCGTGAGTTTTTGAGCCTGGATGGCAAAGATCCTCGCCGCGCCTGCGCCGAGGCATTGGTGGCCCAGATCCCGCAGGACGGGACCGTCATCGCGTACAATGCAGCCTTCGAGCGGACTTGCATCCTCCGGCTGGCGGAGCGGTTTTCGGATCTGGCCGACGATCTCAAGGCGATTGCAGCGCGCATCGTCGATCTGCTGCCGGTGACCCGAGAGCACTGGTACCACCGTGACCAGGGCGGCAGCTGGTCCATCAAGGCCGTTCTGCCGACCATCAGCAATAGCGGCGACTACGCCACGCTGGCTGTCGCGGATGGCTCTGCAGCGCAGCTTGCCTATCTCGAAGCAATTGCGCCGGTCACGACCGAGGCCCGGATGGCTGAAATAGCGCAATCGCTCAGAACTTACTGTGCAAAAGACACATTCGCCATGGTCGAAGTGGTTCGCCACCTCACGTATACAAAATAGACTGCAACCGCTGCTCCGATCCGTTCAAAGAATTTTGAGAAAGCCCTGATGCAAGAAGCCGAATTTCGAAAGTGGATGGTGGATCAAGGTCATTCCTTGTCTACGCAGAACACGCAGGTACAGGACGCGAAGCGTCTTGAGGCGCATTACGGCGATCTCGACGAAGCCTACGACGCAGATGGCCTCGAAGGCATCAAGGCGGAACTTGCCTATTCGAAGGCCGATGAGCGTGCAGGCCGGGAGAACCCGGCTCGTTTTCCAATTGACGGCAATCTCTATGCGAACCTCTCGCACTACCGCTCGACGCTGAATTACTACATCCAGTTCCGCTCGGGGACTGCGGGTGACGGGTTCGACAGGGCTTTGTTGCGAAATTGCGCCTGGGGGATTCCTCAGGTGAATCGAGTGC
>NZ_JNAC01000049.1:0-3256 GCF_000722555.1 Sphingobium sp. DC-2
AAAATCAGGCGATCTTGAAGTCAAGCGGCAGGCCACTTGGGGAATGTCGGTCGAGAGGTGTCTACATGGTTGGCAAGGATATGACGATTCAGTCGGTCGTCGCGAAACATGCGCCAAAATTAACCGAACTCGGACAGGATCTGCTGTTCGGCGAGATCTGGGAACGGCCGGAACTGTCCAAGCGCGACCGGAGCCTGATAACGGTGGCGGCGCTCATCGCGCTTCGGCATGACGAGCCGCTGGCCGCGCATTTCAAGATGGCCGTCGCGAACGGCGTAAGCCGGGCCGAGCTGAGCGAGGTCATCACCCATCTGGCCTTCTATGCCGGCTGGCCGAGTGCCGTCGCAGCGGCACGGCAGGCCGATCTCGCCTTCGCCGACGACTGACGCCGCCGGACGATATCGGGGAGGACGGACGCTGGCCCGCCCTCCCATATGATCGGTCAGACTATGTCGCTCAGTAGCGATAGTGATCGGGCTTGAACGGCCCTTCGGTCGATACGCCGATATAGCCCGCCTGCTTCGGAGTCAGCTTGGTCAGCTGGACGCCGAGCTTCTCGAGGTGGAGCGCCGCCACCTTCTCGTCGAGATGCTTGGGGAGCACATAGACCTCGTTCTTATACTGGTCGCCGCGCGTCCACAGCTCGATCTGGGCGAGCGTCTGGTTGGTGAAGCTCGCCGACATCACGAAGCTCGGATGGCCCGTGGCGCAGCCCAGGTTCACCAGGCGGCCCTTGGCCAGCACGATGATCTGCTTGCCGTCGGGAAACTTGACCAGATCGGTGCCGGGCTTGACCTCGGTCCACGCATAGTTACTCAGCGCCGCGATCTGGATCTCGCTGTCGAAATGGCCGATGTTGCAGACGATCGACATCGGGCGCATCGCGGCCATATGCTCGGCGGTGATGACGTCGGCATTGCCGGTTGCGGTGACGAAGATGTCGGCGCGCTTCACGGCCTCTTCCATCGTCACGACCTCGAAGCCTTCCATCGCGGCCTGAAGCGCGCAGATCGGGTCGATCTCGGTGACCATCACGCGGGCACCGCCGTTACGCAGCGACTGGGCCGAGCCCTTGCCGACATCGCCGAAGCCGGCGACGCAGGCGATCTTGCCGGCGAGCATCACGTCGGTGGCGCGGCGGATCGCGTCGACCAGCGATTCCTTGCAGCCATAGAGATTGTCGAACTTCGACTCGTGTTGCCTCATTAAGCGATGTTCCCGAGCGGCATAGCCATTGCCTCACGTAAATGCTCCCTACAGGAGATCACCCTCACGGACTATTCCTTGCGCGACTGGGGGCCGCGCAGCGGAGCCGGAGGCGACGCGGAGCGGTACCCAGTCGCGCGGCAACGAAGAGACGGTCTCTGCCCCCAAGCGCCTGCCAGCGGGGGCAGCTGACGGGTTGAATACCAAGGCACGCGCCTGTTCTGATCGCCACACCTTCAACCGGCGCTGCACGGTCCGCAGCAGACCATCCGGATAATCGCCAGGCTGCTCAGCCTGTAGCTTCTCGAGCAACTCCCGACCGGTGCGCCATGGCTCCTCCTCGAACCACGCCTTCAACTGTTCAGTCACCGTCGCAAGCGGATCAGGACGGCGGCGCCAACGCTTCTGCGGGGCCTTTGCGGTTGCTGTCGGCCTTGCCTCGCCTTCGTGCCACAAGGTCCGCAGGCTCGTCATGAACGCATCCAGCGTTGGCGGCGAGGGTTCCGACGGATTCATTACGACTGCCCCGTCGGCCAGTCCCACCAACTTTTCTTGCGCCGTTCGGATGTCCCGCAACAGCCGGACCGGATCGAGATCGGCGAACGCCTCGCGGAGGTTTCGGCGCGTCTCCTCGGAGGTCCGTGGGTCGGCCAGCAACCGCTGGAACGGTGTCGCGGGAGCATGGTATCGCTTGTAGACCTTGGCGCCATCGCGTTGCTTCTCGGCAAGCTTGAACGATGGCTGGAAAAAGTTCACGAACAGGCGGGCAGCCGTGTACAATTCCGCTAACGCGCCGGTGGCTGCCAGGCCCTCGAACCGGCGATAGCCCGTCAGGCGCCGAACGACGGAACCGTTTTTCTGCTCAACCCAGGCCTGATCATTCTTGCGATAAGGACGGCAGCGGGTGAACGCGATCCCATGAGCCACGCAATAATCGCGCACCGTCTCGTTAATAAATACGCTGTCGTTGTCAGAGTCGAATCCCAGCAAGGGGAAAGGCATCAGCCTGCGCAGTTCGGTAAGCACAGCCACCAGCAGCGTCTGCTCGCGCACCAGCAACGGTGCGCATTCAGTCCAGCCCGTTGCGATGTCGGTTAAAGTGAACGTCCAGGCCCAGCTACCTTTTGCTGCCGGTCCGCTGTGCGAAACCAGATCGACCTCCATGTGCCCCGGCGCCGGATCACCCCAGTCGTCGAATGTACGGATCGGTACGCTGCGCCGGAGCTCGGTTCCAGATACGCCACGCCGCCGCTTTTTCGTCTGGCCTGCCTCGCGTATGGCGCGCAGTGAGCGGTCGATCGTCGCCGCGCTCATCCGGAACAGACTGGCCTTGACCTGCGGCGCCAGATCGAGGTGACCATGACCTTCCATCGCTTCGACAAGGATCGGAATGAGCGGCTTAAGCCGCTTGCCGCATAAACGGTCGCTCGCCTCCCACAACACCACTAGTGCAGTGCGCACAGCCTCATCGTAGACCCTGCGCCCGACACGCCCAGGAGTTCGGTCCGATGCCTCCTGCCGGAGAACCCGCATCGCATGTTTGCGATGGAAACCCGTGACCGCAACGAACTCGTCGAGCACCTTGCCTTTACTTGACCGATCGCATGCCCGGTATCGAGCGCCGACCGCCTCGATCAATTCTTTCCGCGTTGCCATGCTCACCTTCCTCATCGTTCCCTCCCAACCGTTGCCGGGAGCAGTCTAGATGAGGCAACAGCCCGTCACTCAGGAGCAAAAACGGTGAGGCAATGCGACTTGGTGACGCTGTCGTTGACGTTGATCGCGGGGAAGGGAAGCTCGCCCTTCTTGGCGATCTCGTACAGGCGGTGGACGCCGGTGGTGGTCTCTTCCGACACGCCCTTCAGATTCTTGACGGTCTTGGTCAGATAGCCCGGATATCTGGCGATGAACGCCTTGAGCGCGCGCTGGAACTCGACCTCTTCCTCATTCTCGGGCTCGCCCAGCGTCGCGCCGGCTTCGAGCTTCGCGCCCCATAGCGCATTACACAGGATTGAACCTGACGGCGGATGCGCGTGCATTTTCAAGCGCC